>NZ_BCBP01000115.1:0-9997 GCF_001753955.1 Pseudomonas sp. NBRC 111139 | reverse complement strand
TTGTCGCCTGCGGCCCCCAGCTTGGTTATACTTCCCGGCTTTCCCGAATAAATGCACAGGGTCCCGCCGCGCATGGATAAGACCTACCAGCCGCACGCAATCGAAACTTCCTGGTACAACACCTGGGAGTCCGAGAACTATTTCGCTCCACAAGGTGCAGGCGAGTCCTACACCATCATGATCCCGCCGCCGAACGTAACCGGCAGCCTGCACATGGGCCACGGGTTCAACAACGCGATCATGGACGCCCTGATCCGTTTCCGCCGCATGCAAGGCCGCGACACCCTGTGGCAGCCGGGTACCGATCACGCGGGTATCGCCACGCAGATGCTGGTCGAGCGCCAACTTGAAGCCAAAGGCCAGAACCGTCATGACCTGGGCCGCGAAAAGTTCCTGGAAAAAGTCTGGGAATGGAAGGATCAGTCCGGCGGCAACATCAGCCGCCAGATTCGCCGCCTGGGCTCATCGGTAGACTGGAGCCGCGAGCGCTTCACCATGGACGACGGCCTCTCCGAAGCGGTTAAAGAAGCGTTCGTGCGCCTGCATGAAGACGGCCTTATCTACCGCGGCAAGCGCCTGGTCAACTGGGACACCAAGCTGCACACGGCCATCTCCGACCTCGAAGTGGAAAACCACGACGAGAAAGGCCACCTGTGGAACCTGCGCTACCCGCTGGCCGACGGCGCCAAGACCGCCGAAGGCCAGGACTACCTGGTAGTTGCCACCACGCGTCCGGAAACCCTGCTGGGTGACGCTGCCGTGGCCGTCAACCCGAACGACGAACGCTACCAGGCACTGATCGGCAAATTCGTCGAACTGCCATTGGTCGGCCGCCGCATCCCGATCATCGCCGATGACTACTGCGACCCCGAGTTCGGTACCGGTTGCGTGAAGATCACCCCGGCCCACGACTTCAACGACTACGAAGTCGGCAAGCGTCATAACCTGCCGCTGCTGAACATCTTCGACAAGAACGCCTTCGTGCTGGCCAGCGCCCAGGCCTTCAACCTCGACGGCAGCGTTAACGAGCAGGTCGACACCCAACTGCCGGCCCAGTACGCCAACCTTGACCGCTTTGTCGCGCGCAAGCAGATCGTCGCCGACCTGGACGCCCAGGGCCTGCTGGTCAGCATCGACGACCACGCCCTGAAAGTGCCGAAAGGCGACCGCTCCGGCACGGTCATCGAGCCGTGGCTGACCGACCAGTGGTACGTTTCCACCAAGCCGCTGGCAGAGCCTGCCATCGCCGCCGTGGAAGATGGCCGCATCCAGTTCGTGCCCAAGCAATACGAGAACATGTACTTCTCCTGGATGCGCGATATCCAGGACTGGTGCATCAGCCGCCAACTGTGGTGGGGCCACCGCATTCCTGCGTGGTACGACGAGGCCGGCCAGGTCTACGTTGGCCGCAACGAGGAAGAAGTGCGCGCCAAGCACAAGCTGGGCGCCGACGTGGTCCTGCGTCAGGATGACGACGTACTCGACACCTGGTTCAGCTCGGGCCTGTGGACATTCTCCACCCTGGGCTGGCCGGAACAGACCGAATTCCTCAAGAAGTTCCACTCCACCGACGTGCTGGTGACTGGCTTCGACATCATCTTCTTCTGGGTTGCGCGCATGATCATGCTGACCATGCACCTGATCAAGAACGAAGACGGCACCCCGCAGGTACCGTTCAAGACCGTGTACGTGCACGGCCTGGTACGTGACGGCCAGGGCCAGAAGATGTCCAAGTCCAAGGGCAACGTGCTGGACCCGCTGGACATCGTCGACGGTATTACCCTCGACGCCCTGCTGGAAAAACGCACCAGCGGCATGATGCAGCCCAAGCTTGCCGAGAAGATCGCCAAGCAGACCAAGGCCGAGTTCCCCGAAGGTATTGCCAGCTACGGCACCGACGCCCTGCGCTTCACCTTCTGCTCGCTGGCCTCGACAGGCCGCGACATCAAGTTCGACATGGGCCGCGTCGAAGGCTACCGTAACTTCTGCAACAAGATCTGGAACGCTGCCCGCTACGTGCTGGACAAGGGTGAAGACTGCGGCCAGAACGGCGAAGCCTACGAGCTGTCGCTGGCAGACCGCTGGATCATCTCGCAACTTCAGCGTACCGAAGCCGAAGTAACCCGCCAGCTGGAGCAGTTCCGCTTCGACCTGGCCAGCCAGGCGCTGTACGAGTTCATCTGGAACCAGTATTGCGACTGGTACCTGGAGCTGTCCAAACCGGTACTGTGGGACGAAAACGCCCCGGTAGAGCGCGCCCGTGGCACCCGCCGCACCTTGGTGCGCGTGCTGGAGGTGGCACTGCGTCTTGCGCATCCGTTCATGCCGTTCATCACCGAAGAAATCTGGCAGCGCATCGCGCCGCTGGCCGGCATCGACGGCAAGACCATCATGCTGCAGCCATGGCCAGTGGCCAACGAAACGCGCATTGACGCCGCCGCCGAAGGCGACATCGAGTGGCTGAAAGAGTTGATGGTCGGCCTGCGTAATATCCGCGCCGAAATGAACATCGGCCCCGGCAAGCCGCTGCCGCTGTTCCTGAAGAACGCCAACGCCGACGACCAGCGCCGCCTGCAGGAAAACGAAGCGCTGCTGAAGAAGCTGGCCAAGGTCGAGTCGTTCACCGTACTGGGTGATGCCGACGAAGCGCCGCTGTCCGCTACCGCCCTGGTGGGTGACCTGCAAGTGCTGGTGCCAATGGCCGGGCTGATCGACAAGGATGCCGAGCTGGCGCGCCTGAACAAGGAAATCCAGCGTCTGCAAGGTGAAGTGCAACGTGTTGGCGGCAAGCTGTCCAACGCAGCCTTCGTCGACAAGGCCCCGCCTGCGGTGATCGAGAAGGAACGCGCCAAGCTGGCCGAGTCCGAACAGGCCCTGGCCAACTTCACCGAGCAGCATGCGCGGATTGCAGCGCTGTAATCACTAGAGAGACCGTTGGGGCCGCTGCACGGCCCTTTCGCGACACAAGGCCGCTCCCACAGGACGGCGCCAACCTTCAAGGCGCCACCACCCTGTGGGAGCGGCCTTGTGTCGCGAAAGGGCTGCGTAGCAGCCCCAGGTTCTTCAAGCCACCGCTCGTATAGGGCTGGACACTGCCATGACCCCGAACAAACCCACCCTGCACCCGCGCAACCGCCACCAGGGTCGCTACGACTTCCCCAGCCTGATCAAGGCCCACCCTGACCTGGCCCGTTTCACCATCACCAATCCCCACGGCAAGCCCAGCATCGACTTTGCCAACCCCGAAGCCGTCCGCGTGTTCAACCGTGCACTGCTCAAGGCCCAGTACGGCATCCAGCACTGGGACATCCCAGCCGATTACCTGTGCCCGCCCATTCCTGGCCGTGCCGACTACATCCACGTAGCCGCCGATCTGCTGGCCGATGACAATGCTGGCGACGTCCCAAGGGGCACCCAAGTGCGCGCGCTGGACGTCGGCGTGGGGGCCAACTGCATCTATCCACTGCTGGGCCACAGCGACTACCGCTGGCGCTTCCTCGGTTCAGACATCGACCCCGTGGCTCTGGCCTCGGCCAAGGCTATCGTCCAGGCCAATGGCCTGGGCAAAGCCATTACCCTGCGCCAGCAGGCCAACCGAGCGCACATCCTCAGCGGCCTGCTGCAGGAGGGCGAACACTTTGACCTGACCCTGTGCAACCCGCCCTTCCATGCCTCACGCGACGAAGCCACCCGCGGCAGCCAGCGCAAATGGAAGAACCTCGGCAAGCAGGACCCCAAACGCAAGCTGCCGGTGCTGAACTTCGGTGGCCAGAACAATGAACTGTGGTGCGAAGGTGGCGAAATCCGCTTTGTCACCCAGTTGATTGGCGAAAGCGTGCAGTACGCCGAACGGGTGCTGTGGTTCACCAGCCTGGTGTCCAAGGCCAGCAACCTGCCTGGCATCGAGGCCGCGTTGAAGAAGTCCGGCGCCAAGGCCGTGCGCATCATCGAGATGGGCCAGGGGCAGAAACAGAGCCGCATGGTCGCCTGGAGCTTCCATGACGACGCCGCACGCCAGGCCTGGCACGCCCAGCGTAAATCACAGGCATGAAAAAACCGCGCCCGGGCAAGCCGGGCGCGGTTTCGTCAAAACAACAATTACTTGTTGATAGCGTCGGTCAGCACTTTGGCTGGAACGAACTTGACGACTTTCTTGGCAGCGATTTCGATGGCAGCGCCAGTCGAAGGGTTGCGGCCGGTACGGGCAGGACGCTCGGAGACTTTCAGCTTGCCGATGCCTGGCAGAGTGATCTCAGCGCCGTTTTCCAGTTGGTCGGCAACGATCTGGCCCAGTTGCTCCAGAGCGTTCTTGGCGGTGGCTTTTGGCGCGGCGATCGATTCGGCGATGTCGGCAATCAGTTGGTCTTTGGTCAATGCCATGGTGGTGTTCCTTCCCTATCAAATTCGATGGTTATGCAGCGGACTACGACGTTATCGGGCCAGCCCCTTGAAATGGAGGGCCGCGCCAATTGCGTATGTAGATACGAAAATCGGCGTTTGGTTCGACACGACGACAGCATGCTGCCAGCAATGCGCACACGAGGGGCGCAAGACCGCGCAAAACTACCACAGGAATGGATAAATATCCGCTTCGCACTTTGATTAAATGCAGGTTTTTCGGGGGTTTCAGCTGAAAACACACAAAATTGAACAAAAAACGAACAACCGACATATCTGCCAACATACGGCCACTGCATCACCTCAGGTCTAGGTTAAACTTGGCAACTTTTGCAGCTCGCCGAGAATTCCATGCCAATCCGTCATTGCATCGTTCACCTGATCGACAAAAAGCCCGATGGCAGCCCCGCCGTGCTGCATGCTCGCGACTCCGAACTGGCTGCCTCCGATGCCATCGAAAACCTCCTGGCCGACCTCAATGACAGCTACAACGCCAAGCAAGGCAAGGCCTGGGGCTTTTTCCACGGCGAATCGGGCGCCTACCCGCTGAGCGGCTGGCTGAAGCAGTACCTGGAGGGGGAAAAGGACTTCACCGCCTTCAGCCGCGTGGCTGTCGAGCATCTGCAGAAGCTGATGGAAGAGTCCAACCTGTCCACCGGCGGCCACATCCTGTTTGCCCACTATCAGCAAGGCATGACCGAGTACCTGGCGATCGCCCTGCTGCACCATAGCGAAGGCGTGGCGGTGAATGCCGAGCTCGACGTGACCCCTTCCCGTCATCTCGACCTGGGCCAGCTGCACCTGGCAGCACGCATCAACCTGTCGGAGTGGAAGAACAACCAGAACTCCAGGCAGTATATTTCGTTCATCAAGGGCAAGAACGGCAAGAAGGTGTCGGATTACTTCCGCGACTTCATCGGCTGCCAGGAAGGCGTCGACGGCCCGGGCGAAACGCGTACCCTGCTCAAGGCCTTCAGCGATTTCGTCGAAAGCGAAGACCTGCCGGAAGAATCCGCCCGCGAAAAGACCCAGACCCTGGTCGAGTACGCCACCACCCAGACCAAGCTGGGCGAGCCGGTGACGCTCGAAGAGCTGTCCAGCCTGATCGACGAGGACCGCCCCAAAGCGTTCTACGACCACATCCGCAACAAGGACTACGGCCTGTCGCCGGAAATCCCTGCTGACAAACGCACCCTCAACCAGTTCCGCCGTTTCACCGGGCGTGCCGAGGGGCTGTCGATCAGCTTCGAGGCACATTTGCTGGGGGACAAGGTGGAGTATGACGAAGCGGCGGGGACCTTGATCATCAAGGGGCTGCCGACAACCTTGGTGGATCAGCTGAAGCGCCGCAAGGACTGATTTCCCCCAAGCCGCCAAAGGAGGCCACCAGTGCCTCCTTCGCCGACTTGCGCAGCCGTTTCACCAACCGCTCCTGGCGCAGCGCCGCGCCCTTGTCCGGCCACTGCTCCACATACACCAGCGCCTGGGCCGGGCTGGTCTTGAAATAGCGGGCGCCCTGCCCTTTCTGATGCGCGGCGAACCGACGCTGCGGGTCATCGCTGATGCCGCAATACAACGAGCCATTGGCTGCCCTTACCAGATAGACAAACCAGGGCTTACCAACGGCAGGTTCGACGACTTCACTCACCCTGGGCCTGCTGGAATGCGCGCAACCCCTTGAATGCCTGCAGGCGGACCTTGTTCTGCATCAGCGGCGACCACCCCAGCAGCATTCCAGGAACACCCAACGCTTGCCGCGACCAGCGCCACAGGTCAAAGGTATCGTCATGCTGGCAAATCAGCCCATCACGCATGACAAAGCGTGCCTGGATATCGTTGACCACAACACGGCCGGTCTGGCTGAACAGGTAGGTAGCCACCCAGTGCGCGCTGCCACTGTGCTCATCTGCACGTATGCTGTCGAATGTCAGGGTGAAGTTCTTGGCGCGGGTGGTGAGCATCCGCCACATATCGCCTGCGTCCTTGCCGCGCAGGGTGCCGAACACCGGGTCGCTGAAAACGATATCGCTGCTGTAGCAGGCCAGCATGGCGTCGGCATCCAGGCGCTGGACAGCCTGGTAGAAACGGGTAATCAGGGCGCGGTTGGCATCGCTCATTGTGGGCTTGTCCGTCCTAGGTTCGAAAACTGCACGATAATCTGCCCCGATGGCTTATGCCAGTACCCTCCTCTTGGCAGGCAAGAGGACGGTACTGAAAAACAGGCCTCAGACTTTTTCGCAGGTCACCTGCACCTGCAGTGCCCGCCCGGCACCCAGCCCGAACACGACGGCGCCAACGCCCAGTACCGCAAAAATCCAACCCAATGCCGCCCAGCCGCCGGTCAGGTCATGCACCAGGCCCACCGCGAAAGGCCCCATCGAGGCCAGGGTATAACCCACCCCTTGGGCCATGCTCGACAAGTTCGCCGCCACGTGGGCATCTTTCGAGCGCAGCACGATCAAGGTCAGCGCCAGGGCAAAGGTACC
Source organism: Pseudomonas sp. NBRC 111139 (assembly GCF_001753955.1). NCBI lineage: Bacteria > Pseudomonadati > Pseudomonadota > Gammaproteobacteria > Pseudomonadales > Pseudomonadaceae > Pseudomonas > Pseudomonas sp. NBRC 111139. Next base: position 3,113 of record NZ_BCBP01000115.1, on the reverse strand, counting down.
GCCCTGCCCCAGGCCCAGCACAATGGCCCACCCCCACAACCCGGAAAGTGGCGCATACAGGCAACCGAACAGGCCCGCCAGCGTACCTGACATGACCAGCACGATTGCCAGCCGCTGGTCCTTGCCGCGGGTGGCCAGCCAGGGAGCACTGAGCGAGCTGATCAACTGCACGATTACCGACCCCGACAGCACCAGCCCTGCCTCGGTAGGGCTGAGGCCGCGACCGATCAGGATCGATGGCAACCAACCGAACACGATGTAGGCCAGTGATGACTGCAGGCCCATATACAGGGTCACCTGCCAGGCCAGTGGGTCACGCCACAAGCCTCGCACGCGATAGGCCACCCTGTGCAGCCCGTGCCCCTGACGGGCCTGTGGCAGCCACACCAGCATGGCCAGCAAAGCCGGCAGCACCCAGAAGCCCAACCCCAGTGCCCAGCTGCCGTCGAAATGCTGGGCCAACGGCACGGTGGCACCCGCAGCCATGGCCGCGCCCAGGCATAATGCCATGGTGTATACACCGGTCAGCGTGCCAGCGTGTTGCGGAAAGTCGCGCTTGACGATACCTGGCAACAATACGCCGATAATGCCGATGCTGGCCCCTGCCATCAGGCTGCCGAGGAACACGCCGACAGCCCCAAAGGTACTTCGTACCACGAGGCCAAGCGCCAGGGTGACGAGGATGCCAAGAATCACCCGCTCGCTGCCAAAGCGCCGCGCCAGCACTGGCGCCAAGGGAGCAAACAGGCCCAGGCAGAGCACCGGCAAGGTGGTCAGCAAGCCCGCCTGCGAAGCATTCAGCCCCAAGCCTTCAGATACTTGGCCCAGCACCGGCGCCATGCTCGACAATGCCGGGCGCAGGTTCAAGGCCACCAGCACCAGGCCCAGCAGCAACAGCCAGGGCCGCCGCAACACCACAGCCTGTTGCTGGACCTGTTCGTCGTCAGCTTCAGCGTCGATCAGCAGCTCATCGAGATCCCGCTCGTTCGATGGGGTATTACGGGTGATGGATTCAGCCATGGCCTTCTCGGTATCAGGATTCAATGAGGGTACGGCTCAGGCGCTTGGCCCGTTCAGCATCACGGTGCTCGATGGCGTCGAGGATCTGCCCATGCAAGTCGAACGTGGCCTGGCAGCGCGGAACGGTGGCCATATTGTGTTGCAGAGCGGCAGCCACGACCCCAGAGAAGTAACGGTATAGCTCGCTCAATGCCGGGTTGTGGGCGGCATCGACCAGCCGCTGGTGGAAGACCAGATCGCAGGCGACATAGGCATCGACATCGCCGTGAAAGTGCCCGGCACTGCCTTCCAGGGCATCCTTCAGCGCTTGCAGGTCGGCATCGTTACGACGCAAAGCCGCCAGGCCGATGGCCTCCGCCTCGAGGATATGGCGGGTCTCGCGGGCCTGCTCGAGCGTACATCGGGACATCGCGTGCACCGCCTGCAGCGGATCCTGGGCAGTGCGCAGGTAGCTGCCGTCTCCCTGGCGAATTTCCACCAGGCCACTGAACGCCAGCACGCGCATGGCCTCACGCACCGTGTTACGGCTAATGCCCAGTTGCAAGGCAAGCTCGGGCTCGGTAGGCAGGCGCTGGCCGACCTGCCAATCGCCCAGCACGATGCATTCGCGCATGCGCTCTACCGCCAACTCCACCAGGGAACGCTTGGTCAGCTCTGTATTCATGTCACTCAACCAATCATCCGATGAATTGCCGCAGCTTACTGGATTGCAGGCGAAGACGTAAACCACCTGGTATTTCTGCCAGTTGTGGGCATGCCCCTTTGTTGCAACGCTCGTTGCGTGCTTTCAAGGATGCGCCCGCATGCGAATGGCGAGTTTGCTGTTACTGCTGTTCCTGGCCCTGCAGCCAGGCTGTGACCCGGCCCGCCACCCGAGCCGCCCCAAGACCTTGCTCATCGGCCTTGATGGCGTGCAACTGCAGCAGTATTTGCAACTGGGCGATGCAACCAACCTGGAGCAGCGGCTTTACTACGGCAAGGCTTACGCCGGGGGTATCAATGGTAAAGCCAGCGAGCAGCTCACGTTGAGCGGCCCTGGCTGGATCACTTTGCTGACCGGCGTGTGGAGCAACAAGCATGGCGTTGAATCGGACGACGACTCGCAACGGGTCAACCCGGCGTTTCCCAGCCTGTTCAAGCGGCTACGCCTGGCCTACCCCAATGCCTACCTCTCCAGCATCGTCAACTGGTCACCCATCAACACGGCATTTCTGCTGGAGGACGCCCATGACGCCGATGTACGCGAAAGTGGTTTGCCAGATGAACAGGTGATTGCGCGTACGTTGCAGATCCTGGGTGACACACCCGCTGACTTCACGTTCATTCAACTGGACGAACCTGACCAGATCGGCCATCAAAGGGGTTACGGTGAGCACTATGCGCAGGCGTTGCGCAAGGCCGACAGCGAGATCGGGCGGCTATTGGACAAGGTAGACCAGCGGCGTCGCATGTTCCCACAGGAAGACTGGCTGGTACTCGTCAGCACCAACCATGGCCGGGACTATTGGGGGAAAGGCCATGGCGGCGCTTCGGAGCAGGAAAAGAGTATCTTCATCGCCAGCAATAAGCCGTTGAATCAGGAACTGACCGAGCTGAGCATTCCTGTGGAGATGCCTGGGCCCGGCGGCCTGTACGGGCTTCCCGCGCAGACCTCGGTAGCGCCCACGGTGCTGCGCCACATGGGCCTCAAGCTGCAGCCGCAATGGCTATTGGACGGCACGCCTTTACTGGGTGATACCGGCGTGCGCAAGGCGCGGGCCGATGAAAACAAAGGACGGCTACGCTGGAACAGTAACGCCAAGGGTTATCTGACCATTATCAAGAACGGCCATGTGGTTGCCCAGGTTGCGGCCAGAGACGATCAATGGATCGATCCGGAGGGGATGGACAAGCAGAACGATTATGCACTGGTGCTGGATGGTACACCGGCGGCGGTGCGCAACAGGCCGGCAGCCAAGCCATTTGTGATCGAAGACCGCCGCTATTAAGCCCTTGAGAAGCAACAGTTCTGTCGTTCCTCAAGGGCTGGCGCGATCCCCGTAGGAGCGGGTTCACCCGCGAATGGGCCGGGCCTGCTGGCCAGTTTCCACCCG
>NZ_BCBP01000114.1:0-10253 GCF_001753955.1 Pseudomonas sp. NBRC 111139 | reverse complement strand
TGTAGGAGCGGGTTTACCCGCGAATACGGTCGCGGCGGCAACGGTGAACGGCAGGTGGTAATTGGCCAGCAGGCCCGGCCCTTTCGCGGGTAAACCCGCTCCTACGACGGCCTTTCCCCAACCAGCGATGCGTGTGTAGGAGCGGGTTTACCCGCGAATACGGTCGCGGCGGCAATGGTGAACGGCGGGGGGAGATTGGCCAGCAGGTCCGGCCCTTTCGCGGGTAAACCCGCTCCTACGACGGCCTTTCCCCAACCAGCGATGCGTGTGTAGGAGCGGGTTTACCCGCGAATACGGTCGCGGCCGCAACGGTGAACGGCGGGTGGATATTGGCCAGCAGGGCCGGCCCTTTCGCGGGTAAACCCGCTCCTACGACGGTCCCGCGCCATTCTCAAGGGATATGTTTTCACCGCGAAGAGGCGGCCACAGGCAATAATAAAGCGCCTGCGAGATTCCCTCCCACAGGCGCCCTGCTACATCACGGTCTTGAGTTTCAAGTCACTGGTGGCTGACCCAATACACGGCAGTGACCACCACCAGAACGATCAGGCAGAGGATCGCCCAGGCATCGACGCTGCTGTCAGCTTTGCGGACCTTGGTTGAGTTTCCCATTGCATTGCCTCTTGTAGTGGTTATGGGAATGCACTTCACCACCAGCAGTTAAGACGAGCAATGCCCTTCCCTCAAGCAGGGTCATTCAATATTCGACCGGTGACGCCAGAAACGGGTAACGGTAACCGGGCGGGCGCCCTTCAGCACTGTAACGCCGAAAATCGACGCCGTAGTCGTCCCTTTCCAACAGCTTCAGCCAACGCCTGGCCTTGGCCTGATCGATTTCCTGCAATACCGGAACACGGCGCTCGCGCAGGCCGTCGCGGTTCAACGCCAGCCCGTGGGCGTCATCGTGCAGCATCACCATGGCCCAACCGCCAAGGGTGAAATGCCCACCCATCAGCACGCTCAAGCGCCCATCGATACGTGCGCGCAACGCTTCGGGCGAGCTGTTGACGGCCGCGAACAGCACGTCACGACCCGCCGTGTACCCGGCCTCCTCGAACGCCTGCATGGCACCAAAAGCCATCTGGTCATTGGCCGACCACACCAACCGGGTGGCCGGGTAACGCTCAAGCAACTGCTTCGCTTGCTCGTAGGCGCGCTGGCGGTTCCAGCCGCCGTATACCACTTGCCGCAAGCGCACCTGAGGGAAATCGGCCAGAGCGCGGCGCATGCCCTCAACGCGCAACTGCGAGGCCGGGGTGGTCTTGACCCCGGCAAAAGCCACCAGATCCACCGGCCCTGCGTCGCGAGGCAGCTGCGCGAGCATCAGGTGCAACATCTGGAAGCCTGCCTGCTCGTCGTTGCTCATCAAGGTACCCAGTGGCTCGGCATACTTGCCGGGCTGGGCCTCGATGCTGAGGCGCTGGCTGGCGGTCAGGCCATTATTGACCAGCAGCAGTTTCACCCCGGTGCCACGCGACAACCGCAGGATTTCCGGTGCCACGTACTGCTCATTGACCAGCACCAGGTAATCCGGACGCTGCGGCGCACTCAGGATCGCCCGGGCCTGGGCCAGTGCCAGGTCGGCTCGGCGCTCGCTGTATTGCACCTGCAGGGTCATGCCCAGCTCGTCCGCGGCGGCCTGCATGAAGCGGGTATAGCTGGTCCAGAATGTCTCGGTGGACAGCCCCGGGTTGAGGAACACCACCGAAGCCGGTTGCGCATTTGCCACCAGTGGCAAGGCAAGGCACAAGCTTTGGCACAGGGCCTTGAGCATGGGGTCACATCTCTGCGAAGCAAACGCCGGATTATAAACGCCTGGCGATGCTCAGCGCACAAATGGCAGTCAATCTCACATAGTCCATTTGGTTCTTTTCATATGCAAAAACATCACTTTAGCGCATAACCGCAACCTGCTATCGTTCCCCGGCTCCGTACCGGAGTGCGCGGCCGTGCGCGCGAATAGCTGCATGCCTGAGACAGGACTTTTATGTACGTATACGACGAGTACGATCAGCGGATCATCGAGGACCGCGTCAAGCAGTTCCGTGATCAGACCCGCCGCTACCTGGCCGGTGAGCTGAGCGAAGAAGAATTCCGCCCTCTGCGCCTGCAGAACGGCCTATACATCCAACGTTTCGCGCCGATGCTGCGTGTCGCGGTGCCGTACGGCCAGCTGAACGCCAACCAGGTCCGCACCCTGGCCAAGATCGCTCGCGACTATGACAAGGGCTATGCCCACATTTCCACCCGCCAGAACGTGCAGTTCAACTGGCCGGCGCTGGAAGACATCCCCGACATCCTCGCCGAGCTGGCCACCGTGCAGATGCACGCGATCCAGACCAGCGGCAACTGCCTGCGCAACACCACCACCGACCAGTTCGCCGGTGTGGCCGCAGACGAGATCGTCGACCCGCGCCCGTGGTGTGAAATCGTCCGTCAGTGGACCACCTTCCACCCGGAATTCGCCTACCTGCCACGCAAGTTCAAGATCGCCATCAACGGTTCGCAGGAAGACCGCGCCGCCATCGAAGTGCACGACATTGGCCTGGAGCCCGTGCGCAACGCGGCCGGCGAACTGGGCTTCCGTGTGCTGGTCGGTGGCGGCCTGGGCCGTACCCCGGTGGTGGGCTCGTTCATCAACGAGTTCCTGCCATGGCAGGACCTGATCAGCTACCTCGACGCCATCCTGCGCGTGTACAACCGTTACGGCCGCCGTGACAACAAGTACAAGGCGCGGATCAAGATTCTGGTCAAGGCCCTTACCCCGGAAGTGTTCGCCGAAAAGGTCGAGGCCGAAATGGTCCACCTGCGTGGCGGCACCACCACCCTGACCGAAGCCGAAGTGCAACGCGTATCGCGCCACTTCGTCGACCCCGAGTACCTCGCACTCGACAACGTCGACTATACCGCCCTGGATGCCGAGCACCCAGGGTTCGCCCGCTGGCGCTCGCGCAACACCCGCGCCCACAAGCGCCCGGGCTACGTGGCTGTTACCCTGTCACTCAAGCCTACCGGTGTTGCCCCGGGCGACCTGACCGACAAGCAGCTGGACGCCGTGGCCGACCTGGCCGAACGCTACAGCTTCGGCTTCCTGCGCACCTCGCACGAGCAGAACATCATCCTCGCCGACGTCGAGCAGCGCCAGTTGCACGCGCTGTGGCTTGAACTGCGCGAAGGCGGCTTCGCTACCCCGAACATCGGCCTGCTGACCGACATCATCTGCTGCCCGGGTGGCGACTACTGCTCGCTGGCAAACGCCAAGTCGATCCCGATTGCCGAGTCCATCCAGCGCCGCTTCGACGACCTGGACTACCTGTTCGACATCGGCGAAATCGACCTGAACATCTCCGGCTGCATGAACGCCTGCGGCCACCACCACGTGGGCCACATCGGCATCCTCGGCGTGGACAAGAAGGGTGAGGAGTTCTACCAGGTGTCGCTGGGCGGCAACGCCGCACGCGGCGCAAGCCTGGGCAAGATCCTTGGCCCGTCCTTCGCGCAGGATGACATGGCCGATGTGATCGAGAAGCTGATCGCCGTGTACGTCGAGCAACGTACCGAGGAAGAGCGTTTCATCGACACCTACCAGCGTATCGGCATCGACCCCTTCAAGGAACGCGTCTATGCAGCGAATCATTAAGAACAACCAGATCGTCGACGAAACCTGGCACCTGCTGCCCAAGGAAACCTCGTTTGACGAGCTGACCAACTGCGACGACTACATCGTGCCGCTGCAAATGTGGCGCGACCATGCCCATGTGCTCAAGGCTCGCGATGGCGGCCTGGGTGTATGGCTGGACAGCGACCAGGAAGCGGAGGAAATCGGTGAAGACGTGCACCACTTCCAGGTCATCGCCCTGAACTTCCCGGCATTCACCGACGGCCGCAGCTACTCCAATGCGCGCCTGCTGCGTGACCGCTACAAGTTCAAAGGCGAACTGCGCGCCATCGGCGATGTGCTGCGCGACCAGCTGTTCTTCATGGCCCGCTGCGGCTTCGACGCCTTCGCCATCCGTGCCGACAAGGACCCGGAAGATGCGCTGCAAAGCCTGAAGGACTTCTCGGTGACCTACCAGGCCGCCACCGACGAACCGCTGCCGCTGTTCCGCCGCCGCTGATCGTCCCGCCCCAGCGAACAGCCCGCCTCTCGGCGGGCTGTTTCGTTCATAGGCCGTGGCGTTGAATTGCCTCTCGGCTCAATTCAAGCAAAAGCTGCCGTTTCGCGACCTCACGCGCTGCGCAGATATGCTCGACCTGGGCAAAATAGTCGCCATCGCTCAGCGTTTTCGACTGTTCGAGCAACGCATCCAGGCGCTGCTGAAAAGGCTCGTCCAAGCGGCTGAAGCGCGCCGCCTGCTGCTCGTGCAGGTAGTCCTGCCAGAAGGATCGATCTGCCAGCGCCTGCGCCAAGGCTTGTGGCGTTTCCTGCCGCAGCACCTCGCTGCGCGCGGCGTCCAGGTCTTCGCGGCCAACCCCGCTGAAACTCTCATACGAAAGATGGCTGGGCTGCACGGGAAGGTCGAGGCTATCCGCCAGCCTGACGCGATAGGTCAGGTAAACCTCAACGGGATCGTTCGAAAAGTAATCCGCAATATGCCGCGCGGCAATTGCGTTGACTTTGTCCAGGCGGAACAATGAACGCCCCAGCCTGACCAGCGCCCGCTCCTTCTGCAACCCGGTACCGGCTGCACCGGCCTTGGCGACCAGCGCGCCAACCTCCAGCTCGCTGAGCGTCAGCAGCAACTCGTCGCTGCAACTGCGCGGCCGGGCAACTTGCTCGAACAGGCTCGCGCGTACTTCAGCGTGCTGTTCGCAGGCTTCGAGGATATGCCACACCCGCGCCTGAAGGTCGCGCGGTTGTGCGTCGTATTCACGCAGGGCGCGTAAATCAGAGAAAAAGCGAAACAGATCCTGCGCCCCGGCTTCCTGGCTCAAGCGGTTCCAGCTCGCCAATCGCACCTCGCGCTGGGCTGGCGTGAACCCTGAAAACCAAGGGGCTGCAGCGTTCGGGATCGAAGTGGCATGAGCTGCACGTCGACGCTCAGCAGCCCCGGCCGACGCCCTGGCCAACTGCAAGCGCTGCAGGGTTTCGTCCGAGAGCGGATTGTCGTGCAGCTCCAGGCCCCGCCACAAGCGAAGCGGCACTAGGGACAACGCTTCAGGCAGCGTCTGGATTTGGTTGTCACGCATGTCCAGCAACTCCAGATTACCGTGCCTGGCCAGATCAGCGGGCAGTTCGCCCAGCCCGGTGTTGCGCAAGGACAGCCGGCGCAGCAGGGGGAAAGACGCCAAGGGTGGCAGCAAACCGACCGGGTTGCCGTTAAGCTCCAGGCGGCGCAGTTCCACAAGCTGGCTCAAACGCAGGTTATCCTCGCTGGAAAGCACGATCTGGTTGCCGCCAAGGCGCAGGTTTTTCAATTCGGTCAGTTGCTCGATACCTGCAGGAAGGCGTGTCAGCCGGTTGTTCCGCAAGTCCAGGTTGCGCACCTTGCTGAAGCGACCAAGAAAGCCCGCATCAAGGCTCGTCAGCTGCATATCGCGTAGGGTCAGGTGCGTGATGTGGTCAAAACTCACATTTTCAGGCAAAGCCGGCAGGTCACCCACCCGCTCACCCACGAGGGTCAGGTGGTAGTCACCCGCCACCTCTCCAGGGGTAAAGCGCTGCCAGCTTGCCGTAATGCGCCTGGCAACCTTGATACGACGCAGGCGGCGAACAATGTTCAGCCCTGCGTCATTTCGCCAGCCTTGCAATGCCTGCTTGAGGCTGACCTTGGCCTGTAACAGTTGGCTGACATGGTCCCACGGGTCCACCCCCCGCTGTGCCAGGTCTTGCAGGTAGACCTCCAGCTGCTCACTGCTCATCACCGGGAACACGTGGTTCAACGTGCGCCGCAGTGCCTGTCGGGTGCCTGTCAGCTGGCCACTGAGCGGGTAGCCCAAACGCCCATCGAACAACCGCACAGGAGGGCGAATCCCCTGCCCCACACGGGCCAGCCCAATCATTCGGGCCGCCGCTTCACGGTCAGCGAGCGCCTCACGCCCAAGCCGCTCACCCAGTGCGTCATCCGTCATCTGGCTAATACCAAGCAACTGTCGCTGGCGGCTGTCCAGTTGCCGTCTCAACGTCTGCAGCAACCCACCCCTGCCCGCGGCAGGCAGCTCAACGTTGACCCCAGCCGACCAGGGGGCGATGGCATCGAGCAGGCCCAGCGCGAGCTTGCCGGTATCGTCATTTTCTGCCGCGGCCTGGCGCAACCCTGCGCAGGCACGGTCTATCCGACTGTCGCGTATTGCCCAGCGTGCACGTTCCGCCAAGGCCAAGGGCACCCGGCCTGCGCCCGTCAGGCTCTCCATCTCGACACTGCTGGCCCCCTCGACGATTTCCCGTGCGCAGCGGTGGGAAAGGCCTGGGAAGTCCCGCATCAAGACCCGGTCTGCTGCTTGCGGGCTGATCTGTCGCTCGTTGAAGACCTCCTCGAAAGCCTCACCTCGCAACGCCGGGAAATCACGGTGCAATTGCTGGCGCTCGATGGCATCGAGCAAGCGTGCCGGCGGGGGCGCATTTTCCAGTAACAAACGGCGCAGGCTGTCAGCCTCGAAACCCGTGGCCTGCAACGCCACAGACACCGCCTCATCGGGCACCTGCGCCGTGCGACTGGCAAGGCGGCGCACCATGTAGGCGGCGTCATGCCAGCGCTGCGGTTGTTCGAACTCATGCACCCATCCCCCGGCACCATTGTGCTCAAGTGCCGGTACGTAGGCCTGTGGCCTTGATGGGTGATGAATACGCCATGCGCCATCGTCCCCTTCGCTCACCTCATAGACAGCATCGTGCAGGCGCCTCAGCGAACGGCCAGTTTCATTCACGGCCTGTCCTACCATCAGATCGACGCCCTCACGCTGATAGCCCGACAAGGACGGGTCACACAGCCGCAACTGGCCATCGCCCAGGCTTACCGGCACCAAGGCATCCACCTGCGCCACTCGCTGGGCCAGCTTGCCAAGTGCCGTCGCCCCGGCCGTCGTCACCGCCGTCATCACAACCGTGTCGGCCACGTTGAACAAGTGACCCAATGCGGCGTCGCGATCACCCAACTGCCAATCCTGGTAGCTTTCGTACACCTCACCTGCCAGCTGCACCACCGTAAGCCCCAGCAGGGCCTGCCCCAACACAGGCACAAACAGCGCTGCCAGGCCTGCCACGCTCAACCCCAAATCCAGATAGCCCTGCAAACGTGCGCGACGGTCGGCGACATCCTCATCCTCTGTCGATACCGCCAATACCCGTGCGTCATCCAGCATTTTGTCGATCCGGGCTTGGCGCAGCGCGACAAACACGTCGCCCTCGATCGCAAAACAGCGGCCATCCAGCTCAAGCGGGAGAACGGTATTACCGTGGCTGAGCAGCGCGTTCAGCGCCGCGCAGAAGGCGACGCGATCACGCTCTGCGACGAAGCGCTGGAAGTAGCGCCGATACGCTTCATTACGCAAACGTATGCCAAGGGTCATGTACAGCAGCTCCCAGCTGGTGTGCCAACTCACCGGGGCATACGGGTCCTCAGGGAACCACGCGATAACACCAAGCAGGCGGGCGTTCTGACGCACTTCGATCACCAGTGCGCCAATGACCTCCTTGCCCAACAGCCGCAGGGTGTGACACTTCAATACGGTGTTGTCGGCTGGCAGGAAAGACCCTGTGCCCACCACCTGGTTGATCCACTGACAGGTCTGCTCATCGATTTCACCCTTGATTCTTGCGGCGATTGCAGCAAGCGCCAGGTTGGCGCTCATCGCCTCCTCCAGGGCACTCTCGACGGCCACCCCCTCGCCTTCAAGCTTCGATTGCAAATGGCTTTGATAACGCCTGCCAATATCGATGTCTCTGCAAAGGCGGACAAAAGCTTGCGCACTTAGCGGCAGCAGGTGCCCGCTGGCAGTGACCAACTGCGACCCGGCCGCGAACCAGCCAGGCTGCATTTCCTTTTCGTGGAAGTTATGCAGTGCCGCCGAGAGAAGCGTCTGGGTGCTGACGATGCGTGTTGACGTGCTTGGTAAAGCAGGTGATATCGACGGTTTTGGCTGCAGGGTCACCAGCCTGAGCTGAGCCTGGCGCAAATCTACCTGCTTGATCGAATGGGCCTCGGGTGCACGTTTGAGCAACGACTCGGCGAACTCATCCAAGGGGGTTATAGCCCCTAACCAGGCGTCGACGTGGTCCTGCGCCCGCTGTTGGCGCAAAGCAGCGGCGCGCAGCCCTGTCAGCTCTTGGGCAGATGCGCGCTTGAGCCAGCCTGGCAGCTGACGGGCAATCAGCGCATCGATGGAGTCGGCGGGTATTACTGAAGGGGTCATGGGCAGCCTCAACGCTTGATAAAAAAGCGCTAGCTGAACAAGGTTCCAGTCCCCTCGGGCCCTATTTATGTAGTAAATGCACAGCTTGAAAATGTATTTGTGACTACAGGTCAAAGGACTTTGGCGCCATGGCGGCTTATTCGCTGCCGTTCAAACCTGCACACTGGCCATCACATGATCCTCCCCCTATTCAGGAGCAACCCCATGAGCGTTCCTTCCTTCGGCCTCGGCACCTTCCGCCTCTCCGGCCAAACCGTCATCGACTCGGTCAAGTCTGCCCTGGCAGTCGGCTACCGCGTCATCGATACCGCCCAGATCTACAAGAACGAAGCCGAAGTGGGCCAGGCCATCGCCGAAAGCGGCGTGCCGCGCAGCGAGCTGTTCATCACCACCAAGATCTGGGTCGACAACTACGCCGCCGACAAGCTGATCCCCAGCCTGCGTGACAGCTTGCAGAAGCTGCGCACCGACTACGTCGACCTGCTGCTGATCCACTGGCCAGCGCCGGGCAATGGCGTAGAACTGCCCGAGTACATGAAGGCCCTGGCCGACGCCAAGCAGCAAGGCCTGGCTCGCCAGATCGGCGTTTCCAACTTCAACATCGAACTGACCAGGCAAGCCATTGCCGTGGTCGGCAAAGGGGAAATCGCCACCAACCAGATCGAGCTCAGCCCCTATCTGCAGAACAGCAAGTTGACCGCGTTCCTCAAGGAACAAGGGATCACCGTGACCTCGTACATGACCCTGGCCTACGGCAAAGTGCTGAAAGACCCGGTACTGGCCCAGATCGCCGCCAAGCACAAGGCTACCGTCGCCCAGGTTGCCCTGGGCTGGGCCCTGCAACTGGGCTATGCCGTGATCCCGTCGTCGACCAAGCGTGAAAACCTGGCCAGCAACCTGCTTGCCCGTGGCCTGAAGCTGGACACCGACGATATGGCACGCATCGCCAAGCTGGAGCGCAATGGCCGCGAGGTCAGCCCTGACGGCCTGGCGCCAACCTGGGACTGACACTGATGACTGCTCAAACAATGAGACCCGGCCGCGTGCTCTTCGCGTTGGCCATTGGCGCCTTTGGCATCGGCACTACCGAGTTCACCCCAATGGGGCTACTGCCAGTCATCGCCCAGGGCGTGGAGGTGAGCATCCCCAGCGCCGGCATGCTGATCACCGCCTATGCCATTGGCGTGATGGTCGGCGCGCCGATCATGACCCTGCTGTTCAGCCGCTTTGGGAAGCGCGCTGCGCTGATGGCGCTGATGGCCATCTTCACCCTTGGCAACCTGCTGTCGTCACTGTCGCCGGACTACTACACCCTGCTCGCCTCGCGACTGGTCACCAGCCTCAACCATGGTGCGTTCTTCGGCCTGGGAGCCGTGGTGGCAGCCAGCGTGGTGCCCAAGGAGAAACAGGCCAGCGCCGTGGCCACCATGTTCATGGGCCTGACCATCGCCAACATCGGCGGCGTGCCGGCCGCCACCTGGATCGGCCAGCAGATTGGCTGGCGCATGGCATTTGCCGGTACCGCCGTACTCGGCCTGCTGGCCATGGCCGCGCTGTGGTACGCCCTGCCCAAGGGTGAACGCGGCAGCGTGCCGCACGTGCGCAAGGAACTGGCGGTCATTGCCCGCCCCAGCGTGCTGCTGGCAATGGCCACCACCGTGCTCGGTGCCGGTGCCATGTTCACCTTGTACACCTATGTGGCGCCGGTGCTGGCCGAACTGACCGGTGCCTCGGACGGCTTCGTAACCTTGGGACTGGTACTGATCGGGGTTGGTTTCACCCTTGGCAACAGCCTGGGTGGCCGCCTGGCCGACTGGTCGCTGGATGGCGCGGCGAAGATCTTCCTCGCCGTGCTGACGCTGATCATGCTGTCGATGCCCCTGGTACTGGGTAGCCACATC
>NZ_BCBP01000113.1:0-10488 GCF_001753955.1 Pseudomonas sp. NBRC 111139 | reverse complement strand
TTGGCCTCGCTGATCTTCGCCGTGCCCAGGCGCTCCACCTCATCGATGCGCACAATCGAGTGCATCGGCACGAAACTGCGGACCACTCCGTCGAACTGGCTCTTGAGCTTCTCCTCACTCGGGTCCACGACCAGTTGCGAGCGCTCTCCGAACACGAACTCCTCGATTTCCAGAAAGCCCCACAGGTCACTCTGGTAGATCTGCTTGGCGTACATCTCGAAGACCTGGCCCTGGTTCAGGAAGATCACTTTATAGATGGCGGGTTCGCGTTTGCTCATGTTCGACCAGATAACACATGCGTAAGAAAAGGTGGGCATGATACCTGTTCTGGCCTGTTCACGGGTGAACCCGCGCCCATAGGATCCCCACCGGCCTTGCCGGAGTGGGTTGACCCGCGTGAAGGCCAGAACAGCCCGTACATACCGTTGAACGTTTCAGTGCTTTCGCCACTGCCATTCAAGGGTTATTCTTGAGTTCAACTCCATCGCCGTCGAGCGGCTAAAAACGACCTTGAACGCACCCATAGAACCCCATCGTTTCATCCTCGAACCCTTCGAGGCCCACCGTTTCGCCAACTTGTGCGGCCAGTTCGACGAGCACCTGCGCCTGATCGAACAGCGCCTGGCCATCGAGATCCGCAACCGCGGCAATCAGTTCGAACTGATCGGCGAACCCAGGACCACCTCCGCTGCCGAACAGCTGCTGCGCCGTCTCTATCGCGAGACCAAGGCCACCGACCTGTCACCGGAAACCGTGCACCTGTACCTGCAGGAATCGGCTGTCGAAAACATCGACAACCCGGCCGTCAACGAGGTCAGCGTGTCGCTGCGCACGCGCAAGGGCAATATCCGCCCGCGCGGGCTCAACCAGCAGCGCTACGTCAAGGAAATCCTGGCCAACGACATCAATTTCGGCATCGGCCCGGCCGGTACCGGCAAGACCTACCTGGCCGTAGCCTGCGCCGTGGACGCGCTGGAGCGCGAACAGGTGCGCCGCATCCTGCTGGTGCGCCCGGCGGTCGAGGCGGGTGAAAAGCTTGGTTTCCTGCCTGGCGACCTGGCACAGAAAATCGACCCGTACCTGCGCCCGCTGTACGACGCCCTGTACGAAATGCTCGGCTTCGAACACGTGGCCAAGCTGATCGAACGCCAGGTGATCGAAATCGCCCCTCTGGCCTACATGCGTGGCCGCACCCTGAACAACAGCTTCATCATCCTCGACGAAAGCCAGAACACCACGCTCGAGCAGATGAAGATGTTCCTGACCCGCATCGGCTTCGGCTCCACCGCGGTGATCACCGGTGACATCACCCAGGTCGACCTGCCCCGTGGCACCAAGTCGGGCCTGGCGCACGTCATCGAGGTGCTGAAGGACGTTCCGGGGATCAGCTTTACCCATTTCCAACCCAAGGATGTGGTTCGTCACCCACTGGTGCAGCGTATCGTCGAAGCCTACGACCGCTTCGAAGCCCGCCAGTCCAAGCCCGAGGCACCCGGCAAAGATGCTTGAACTTGATATCCAACGGGCCACGGATGCTGCCACTCCAGAAGACGCCGCCTTGCGCCGCTGGTGTGAATTGGCGTTGCGCCAGCGCAGCGCCGACTCGGAAATGACCATTCGCCTGGTCGACGAAGCCGAAGGCCGGGAGCTGAACCACACCTACCGGCACAAGGACTACGCGACCAATGTGTTGTCGTTCCCGGCCGATGTGCCCGATGAGCTGCTCGATATCCCGCTGCTGGGCGACCTGGTGATCTGTGTAGCGGTGGTCGAGCGCGAAGCGGCCGAACAAGGCAAATCGCTGGAAGCACACTGGGCGCACCTGGTCATCCACGGTTGCCTGCATTTGCTCGGCTATGACCACATCGAAGATGAGGAGGCCGAGGAAATGGAAAGCCTGGAACGGGAATTGCTGGCAGAACTGGGTCACCCTGACCCGTATGCCGATGATGAAACCGACTCAATCACACACTGATACACGAAGGATCACGAGAACCGCCATGAGCGAAGATCGATCGAGCAACGGGCAGAAGTCCTGGCTGGGTAAACTGACCCAGGCTTTTGCCCATGAGCCGAAAAACCGCCAGGAGCTGCTTGAGCTGCTGCGCGAAGCCCATCAGAACAAATTGCTGGACAGCGAAGCGCTGACCATCGTCGAAGGCGCCATTCAGGTCGCCGACCTGCAGGTTCGCGACATCATGGTGCCGCGCTCGCAGATGAACAGCATCAAGGCCGGCCAGTCGCCTCGCGAGTTCCTGCCGGCGGTGATCGATGCCGCGCACTCGCGCTACCCGGTAATCGGCGAAAGCCATGACGATGTGCTCGGGATCCTGCTCGCCAAAGACTTGCTGCCGTTGATCCTCAAGGAGAACGGCGACAGCTTCAACATCAAGGACCTGCTGCGCCCGGCCACCTTCGTACCCGAGTCCAAGCGCCTGAACGTGTTGCTGCGTGAATTCCGCGCCAACCACAACCACATGGCCATCGTCATCGACGAATATGGCGGCGTGGCGGGCCTGGTCACCATCGAGGACGTGCTGGAACAGATCGTCGGCGATATCGAAGACGAGCACGACGTCGAGGAAGACAGCTACATCAAACCACTGCCCAGCGGTGATTTCCTGGTCAAAGCGCTTACCCCGATCGAGAACTTCAACGAGTTCTTCGACAGCGAGTTCTCCGATGACGAGTTCGACACGGTCGGCGGCCTGGTGATGAGCGCCTTTGGCCACCTGCCCAAGCGCAACGAAACCACTGAGATCGGGTCTTACAAGTTCCGTATTCTCAACGCCGACAGCCGGCGGATACATTTGCTGCGCCTGACCCCGATCACCCGTTAAGGATAAACATGCGTTGGATCACCCGCCCCGGCTGGCCCGGTAACCTGCTGGCCCTGGCGGCCGGTGCTTCCACCCTCCTGGCCCTGGCGCCGTTCGACATCTGGCCGTTGGCGGTGTTGTCCATCGCGGTGCTCTACCTTGGCCTGCGCGAGCTCAGCCCGCGTCAGGCCATGTGGCGTGGCTGGTGGTTTGGGTTTGGCCTGTATGGCGCCGGCACCTGGTGGATCTACGTCAGCATGAACACCTACGGCGGCGCCTCGCCGCTGCTGGCAATCGTGTTGCTGCTGGCGTTCTTCGCCGCACTGGCCTGGTTCTTCGCCCTGCCCACCTGGCTATGGGCGCGCTGGCTACGCCGCAACGAAGCACCACTGGCCGACGCCTTGTGCTTCGCCGCCCTCTGGTTACTGCAAGAGGCCTTCCGCGGCTGGTTCCTGACCGGCTTCCCCTGGCTCTACGCCGGCTATAGCCAACTGGACGGCCCGTTGGCCGGCCTTGCGCCGCTGGGCGGCGTCTGGCTGATTTCCTTCACTCTCGCCCTCACCGCCGCCCTGCTGTGCAACCTGCACCGCCTGCGCACCCGCCCCTCGTTCCTGGCCGTGGCCAGCGTGCTGTTGCTGGCCCCCTGGGTGCTGGGCCTGGCGCTCAAGGGCCATGCCTGGACCATTCCGGCAGGCGATCCGCTGAAAGTGGCGGCGATCCAGGGCAACGTCGAGCAGGACCTGAAGTGGGACCCCGCGCACATCGACGCGCAACTGGCGCTATACCGCGACCTGAGCTTCAGCTCCAGGCCGGTGGACCTGCTGGTGTGGCCGGAAACCGCCGTTCCGGTGCTCAAGGACCAGGCCCAGGGCTACATCGACGTGATGGGCCGCTTCGCCGCCGAGCGCCACTCGGCGCTGATCACGGGCGTGCCGGTGCGTGAAGAAGTGCACCACCAGCGCCGCTACTACAACGGCATCACCGTCACTGGCGAAGGCGATGGCACCTACCTCAAGCAGAAGCTGGTGCCATTTGGCGAGTATGTGCCGCTGCAAGACGTGCTGCGCGGGGCCATCGAGTTCTTCAACCTGCCCATGTCGGACTTCGCCCGCGGCCCGGAAGATCAGCCGCTGCTGCAGGCCAAGGGCTACCAGATTGCGCCTTACATCTGCTACGAGGTGGTCTACCCCGAGTTCGCCGCCGGCCTGGCTGCGCGTAGCGACCTGCTGCTGACCATCAGCAACGACACCTGGTTCGGCAAATCGATCGGCCCCTTGCAGCACCTGCAGATGGCGCAGATGCGCGCGCTGGAAGCCGGCCGCTGGATGATCCGAGCCACCAACAACGGCGTGACCGCCCTGATCGACCCGTTTGGCCGCATTACCACGCAGGTTCCGCAGTTCCAGCAGGCCGTGCTGTATGGCGAGGTGGTGCCGATGCAGCAGCTGACGCCTTACCTGCAATGGCGCTCATGGCCGCTGGCAATTGTCTGTGCGTTGCTGCTGGGCTGGGCGTTGCTGGCAGGGCGTATTGCAAAAACCGTCTGATTGGCGATACGCGGCCACTGTAGGAGCGGGTTTACCCGCGAATACGGTAGTCGCGGCAACGGTGAACGGCGGGTGGAGATTGGCCGGCAGGGCAGGCCCTTTCGCGGGCAAGCCCGCTCCTACAGGGGATTATGTAAGCCGGTGAATCAGTAGAACACCCGATACCCCACCAACCCCACCACTTCATTGAACAACTGCCCGCTCTGCCACATCGCCCGGCTCTCTGGCAGCAGACCGCCAAACGGCCGCGCATGATCGCGCCCAAGGAACCCCACCGGCGCCGGCACCACCTCAAAACCCGCCTTTTCAAAACTCCAGCGGGAACGCTGCATATGCCAGGCCTGGGTCACCAGCACCACCCGGCGAAATCCCAGAGGCTGCAGCACTTTGGCCGTGAGCTGAGCATTTTCCCAGGTCGTGCGGCTGGCCTCTTCGCGCCATTTCACCTCGACCGCGAAATCTTCATGCAAGCGTTCCGCCATCAGCCTCGCCTCGCTGGGCGGCGTGCCGTAATGCAACCCACCACTGGTCAACACTGGCAGGCCCGAGGCCTTGGCCAGCCGCGCGGCAAAGCGCATACGTTCCAGTGCCGTGGCCGTGGGCTGGTCACTGCCACCCCAGGCCGGGTCCCCGCGCTCGCGCCCGGCGCCCAGCACCACAATGGCATCCGCCCGGCTCGCCAGGCCGGCCCAGTCGCTCACGGCCAGCGGCGGCTCACTTTCCAGCACACGGGCGGTTTCCTGCACCACCAGCGGCAGGCTCATCAACCACAGGCCACCCAGCCCTACGCTAAAGCAAAGCGCCGCCAACCGTGGCCGCCGCGTACGCAGCCACCATGCCGCAAGCAGCAGCAAGAACAGCACGCCCGGCGGCATCAGCCATTGTTTGATGAAGAATCGGATCGGCATCGGCCACACCTCCTTGGCAGGCGTGCAGCCTAGAAGGATCGACGCCGGTCAACAAGTGTGTACCGGCGTCGATCTTGAGTTGTGTGATAGTGAAGAACCGGCGCGCGATAGCCTGCGCCTGGCGTCCTGAACGGCTAGCGATGTGGCAGCGTCCTGGATCTCGCCGTACTGGCGGGGCGTTTCTTGTCCTTGAGCCAGATGATCTTGGCCGATGTCGGCTCCGCTTGTGGGTAACTGCCGACAGCGGCATTGTGGCGCTCCGGGAGGGAATCCAGGTAGGCCTTGATCACTTCGAACTCTGCGTGGCTCAAGCCACGCAACTCAAGCTCAGCTGGCATCTCGTCGCGCAATCGCACCGAGGTCCTGGCCGTTTCCAGTGCCAGGCCAAGCCGGTCGATCAGGCGCTCGTAAAGCTCCGGTCTGATTGCGGGTAGCTGCGTCTCTCCCATCCGTTCACCTCATTGAAGGTAAGAATATCTCCCCCCACACCTGAGCTTAGCGTCGCTGCAAAAAGCAGCCTTGCGCCGCGACCAGCGGCCATTCGCAACGAAGGTTTCCCACGATGCGCGGCGCTGCTGTATGCTACGGCGTTCACTCTAAACGACACCGGAGTGCCGGACGCAGCGAGGTTCCGCTGCCTGGAACAAGGTCTCTTCTCTCTCAGCCAAAAGTAGCCATGCACGAACAATACACGCCCCGTGATATCGAAGCCGCCGCCCAGAAGTTCTGGGACGAGCAACAATCGTTCGCTGTTACCGAACAGCCAGGCAAAGACACCTACTATTGCCTATCGATGTTCCCGTACCCGAGCGGCAAGCTACACATGGGCCACGTGCGCAACTACACCATCGGTGACGTGATTGCCCGCTACCAGCGCATGCTGGGCAAGAACGTCCTGCAACCGATGGGCTGGGACGCTTTCGGCATGCCCGCGGAAAACGCGGCGATGAAAAACAACGTCGCCCCGGCCAAGTGGACGTACGAAAACATCGACTACATGAAGACCCAGCTCAAGAGCCTGGGCCTGGCCATCGACTGGGCACGTGAAGTCACCACCTGCAAACCCGACTACTACCGTTGGGAGCAGTGGCTGTTCACCCGCCTGTTCGAAAAAGGCATCATCTACCGCAAGAACGGTACCGTGAACTGGGACCCGGCGGACCAGACCGTACTGGCCAACGAACAAGTCATCGACGGCCGTGGCTGGCGTTCGGGCGCGCTGATCGAAAAGCGCGAAATCCCGATGTACTACTTCCGCATCACCGATTACGCCGACGAGCTGCTGGAGAGCCTCGACGAGCTGCCGGGCTGGCCTGAGCAGGTCAAGACCATGCAGCGCAACTGGATTGGCAAATCGCGCGGCATGGAAGTCCAGTTCCCGTACGACCAGGCCAGCATCGGCCACGAAGGCACCCTCAAGGTCTTCACTACCCGTCCGGACACGCTGATGGGCGCCACCTACGTCGCCGTCGCCGCCGAGCACCCGCTGGCCACCCAGGCTGCGCAGGGCAACCCGGCGCTGCAGGCGTTCATCGATGAGTGCAAGAGCGGCAGCGTTGCCGAAGCCGACATGGCCACTCAGGAGAAGAAAGGCATGGCCACTTCCCTGCTGGTCGAGCACCCGCTGACTGGCGAGAAGCTGCCAGTATGGGTCGCCAACTACGTGCTGATGCACTACGGTGATGGCGCGGTCATGGCCGTGCCGGCCCACGACGAGCGCGACTTCGAGTTCGCCCACAAGTACAACCTGCCGGTCAAGGCCGTGGTGCGCACCAGCGCTGGCGATGAAGTCGGCAGCGAGTGGCAGGCCGCCTATGGCGAGCACGGCCAGCTGATCAACTCCGCCGAGTTCGACGGCCTGGACTTTGCTGGCGCCTTCGACGCCATCGAAGCGGCCCTGATCCGCAAGGAACTGGGCAAATCGCGTACCCAGTTCCGCCTGCGCGACTGGGGTATCAGCCGCCAGCGCTACTGGGGCTGCCCGATCCCGATCATCCACTGCCCGTCCTGCGGCGACGTCCCGGTGCCGGAAGACCATCTGCCGGTCACCCTGCCGGAGAACGTGGTGCCGGACGGCGCCGGTTCGCCACTGGCGCGCATGCCTGAATTCTACGAATGCAGCTGCCCGAAATGCGGTGCTGCGGCCAAGCGCGAAACCGACACCATGGACACCTTCGTCGAGTCGTCCTGGTACTTCGCCCGCTACGCCTCGCCAAACTACGACAAAGGCCTGGTCGACCCCAAAGCCGCCAACCACTGGCTGCCGGTAGATCAGTACATCGGTGGTATCGAACACGCGATCCTGCACCTGCTGTACGCGCGCTTCTTCCACAAGCTGATGCGTGACGAAGGCCTGGTCACCTCGAACGAGCCATTCAAGAACCTGCTGACCCAGGGCATGGTGGTCGCCGAGACCTACTACCGCGTTGCCAGCAACGGCGGCAAGGACTGGTTCAACCCGGCCGATGTCGAAATCGAGCGTGATGCCAAAGCCAAGATCATTGGCGCCCGCCTGAAGACCGACGGCTTGCCGGTGGAAATCGGTGGCACCGAGAAAATGTCGAAGTCGAAAAACAACGGCGTCGACCCGCAGTCCATGATCGAAGCCTACGGCGCCGACACCTGCCGCCTGTTCATGATGTTCGCCTCGCCGCCCGACATGAGCCTGGAATGGTCCGACTCCGGCGTCGAAGGTGCCAGCCGCTTCCTGCGCCGTGTCTGGCGTCTGGCTCAGGCTCACGTCAGCCAGGGCCTGCCAGGCAAGCTGGATGTTGCCGCCCTGGACGACGCGCAAAAGGTCATCCGCCGCGCCATTCATGCGGCCATCAAGCAAGCCAGCACCGACGTGGGCCAGTTCCACAAGTTCAATACCGCCATCGCCCAGGTGATGACCGTGATGAACGTGCTGGAAAAGGCCCCGCAAGCCACCGAACAGGATCGCGCCCTGCTGCAGGAAGGCCTGGAAGCCGTCACCCTGCTGCTGGCGCCGATCACTCCGCACATCTCTCACGCGCTGTGGCAGCACCTGGGCCACGCAGGCTCGGTGATCGATGCCGCCTGGCCAAGCGTCGACGAACAGGCGCTGGTGCAGGACTCCATTACCTTGGTGGTTCAGGTCAACGGTAAGCTGCGCGGCCAGGTCGAGATGCCTGCCGCTGCCAGCCGCGAAGAAGTCGAAGCCGCTGCCCGCAGCAACGAGAATGTCCTGCGCTTCATCGATGGCCTGACCATCCGCAAGGTCATCGTGGTACCGGGCAAGCTGGTCAACATCGTCGCCAACTGATGAAAACGCCCACCCGCATTGGCTGCGGGTGGGCGGAACAGGCCCAAAAGGGAGCAACAACATGATCAAACGCAATTTGCTGGTAATCGGCCTGGCGGTCATGCTCAGCGCCTGCGGTTTCCAGCTGCGCGGCACCGGCTCCACCGAGCTGAGCGTAAAGGAAATGGACGTCAGCGCGCGCAATGCCTATGGCCCGACCGTGGTCCAGCTGCGTGAAGTGCTGGAACGTAGCGGCGTCAACGTGCACGCCGGCGCACCGTATCGCCTGGTGCTGACCAACGAACAGGAGCGCGAGCGCTCGGCTACCTACAACAGCGGCAACCGTACCGCCGAGTACGAGCTGACCACCAAGCTGGATTACAGCATCCTGGGCCTGAACAACCTGGAGCTGATGAGCGACAAGCTGGAGGTGCGCAAGGTCTACGTGCGTGACGGCTCGAACATCACCGGCTCCGAGCAGGAAGCCAAACGCGCCCGCGAAGAAATGCGCCGCGACCTGATCAACGCCATGGTCGTACGTTTGCAAATGCTGTCCCCATCCCAGCTGGATGAGCTGCAGCGTAAAGCCGACGAGCGCGCCAAAGCCGAAGCTGCCGCGCTGGAGGCTGCCCGCCGCCAGCAAGCCGAGACGCCTCAGCAATCGCCACTGGAAGTACCGGGCAACTAAGCCCGCGAGGGGCGCCCTCGGGCGCCCCACCTGTTCCCCATGAAACTTGCCCCCGCCCAACTCAACAAGCACCTGCAAGGCGCCTTGGCACCGGTCTACGTGGTCAGCGGCGACGACCCGCTGCTGTGCCAGGAAGCCGCCGACGCCATCCGCAATGCTGCGCGTCAGCAAGGTTTCGATGAACGCCAGGTATTCAGTGCCGACGCCAACTTCGACTGGGGCACCCTGCTCCAGGCCGGTGCAAGCCTGTCACTGTTCGCCCAGCGTCGCCTACTGGAACTGCGCCTGCCCTCGGGCAAGCCCGGTGACAAGGGTGCCGCCGCCCTGATGGAATACTGCGCCAACCCCGCCGAAGACACGCTGCTGCTGATCAGCCTGCCCAAGCTCGACAGCAGTGCGCAGAAGACCAAGTGGGGCAAGGCATTGATAGAAGGCGCCCATTGCCAGTTCATCCAGATCTGGCCGGTGGATGTGCACCAGCTCCCGCAGTGGATCAACCAGCGCCTGCAACAGGCCGGCCTGTCGGCCCAGCGTGATGCCGTCGACCTGATTGCCGCGCGCGTGGAAGGCAACCTGCTGGCAGCCGCGCAGGAAATCGAAAAACTCAAGCTACTGGCCGAAGGCAGCCAGATCACCGTGGAAACCGTGCAGGCTGCCGTCGCCGACAGCGCTCGCTTCGATGTCTTCGGCCTGGTCGATGCCATTCTCAACGGCGAGGCTGCGCATGCCCTGCGCATGCTCGAAGGCTTGCGCGGTGAAGGTGTGGAGCCGCCAGTCATCCTCTGGGCCTTGGCCCGTGAGCTGCGCCAACTGGCGGGGCTAGCCCAGCAGTTCAGCCAAGGCGTGCCATTGGACAAGGCGTTCAGCCAGGCCCGCCCGCCCATCTGGGACAAACGCCGACCGCTGGTCAGCAAGGCCCTGCAGCGCCTCTCGGCGCAGCGTTGGGCGCAACTGCTGCAGGATGCCCAGCGAATCGATGCGCAGATCAAAGGGCAGGCTGAAGGTTCGCCGTGGATTGGCCTGGCGCGGCTGTCGCTGTTGATGGCTGGCCAGCGCCTGGCCCTCCCTCCCGAGTAACTGCGGCCGTCGTAGGAGCGGGTTTACCCGCGAAGAGGCCGGACCTGCTAATCAATCTCCACCCACCGTTCACCGTTGCCGCCGCCACCGTATTCGCGGGTAAACCCGCTCCTACACACGCATCGAAGGTTGGGCGCAGGCCGTCGTAGGAGCGGGTTTACCCGCGAAAGGGCCGGACCTGCTAACC
>NZ_BCBP01000112.1:0-10538 GCF_001753955.1 Pseudomonas sp. NBRC 111139 | reverse complement strand
TGTCGTAGCAAAAATTATTGAATAAGTAGTTGATTTACTTGATCAGGCCGGTATAATGGCCGGCCTGATACAGCGTTACAGGTCAGTAGCTCAATTGGCAGAGCGACGGTCTCCAAAACCGTAGGTTGGGGGTTCGATTCCCTCCTGACCTGCCATTTCACCTCGGTGTGATGGCTTTCTTCTTACAGGATCCTCCTCGATGACCCCCAAAACTGAAGCCCAAGAATCGCGTTTTGATCTGTTCAAGTGGCTGGCTGTAGTGGCTTTGGTGGTTGTTGGTGTCGTGGGTAATCAATATTACTCCGCCTCTCCAATCCTGTATCGCGTTCTTGTGCTTCTCGTCCTTGCTGCTGTCGCGGGCTTTGTGGCTCTGCAGACTGCGAAGGGCAAGTCGTTCTTTGCGTTGGCGAAGGAAGCTCGTACCGAGATTCGTAAAGTCGTGTGGCCGACCCGCCAGGAAACCACCCAGACCACGCTGATTGTCGTGGCTGTCGTGCTGGTTATGGCACTGCTGCTGTGGGGGCTCGACTCCCTGCTCGGCTGGGCGGTCTCCTTGATCGTTGGCTAAAGGTGTCCCGTGGCTAAGCGTTGGTATGTTGTGCATGCTTACTCGGGTTACGAGAAGCATGTAATGCGCTCCCTCATCGAGCGCGTCAAGCTGGCTGGCATGGAAGACGGTTTCGGCGAGATCTTGGTCCCGACCGAAGAAGTCGTCGAAATGCGCAATGGCCAGAAGCGCAAGAGTGAGCGTAAATTCTTCCCTGGCTATGTACTGGTCCAGATGGAGATGAATGAAGGGACTTGGCACTTGGTCAAGGACACCCCTCGCGTGATGGGCTTTATCGGCGGTACTGCTGACAAGCCTGCGCCGATTACCGATAAAGAAGCTGAGGCCATCCTGCGTCGCGTTGCCGACGGTAGCGATAAGCCGAAGCCCAAGACGCTGTTCGAGCCAGGTGAAGTGGTTCGAGTCATTGATGGTCCGTTCGCTGACTTCAATGGTAGTGTCGAAGAAGTTAACTACGAAAAGAGTCGCCTGCAGGTTGCGGTGCTCATTTTCGGTCGCTCTACTCCGGTGGAGCTCGAGTTCAGCCAGGTCGAAAAGGTCTAGGCGGACGAAGCATCCCATACCCCGCAGCCCTGTGTGCTGCGGGGTTTTGTCGTCACTGGGATAAAACGCAAGTCATCCGGGGAGCCATCAGGCGTTCGTACCCGATTTTGGAGTAGCTCATGGCTAAGAAGATTCAGGCTTACATCAAGCTGCAAGTTAAGGCCGGCCAGGCCAACCCAAGCCCACCCGTTGGTCCAGCTCTGGGTCAACATGGTGTGAACATCATGGAATTCTGCAAGGCCTTCAACGCCCGTACCCAGGGTCAAGAAGCCGGCCTGCCGACTCCAGTGATCATCACTGTCTACAGCGACCGTAGCTTCACCTTCGAGACCAAGAGCACCCCTGCCTCGGTTCTGCTGAAGAAAGCTGCTGGCCTGACCAGTGGTTCGGCTCGCCCGAACACCGTTAAAGTCGGTACCGTTACCCGTGCTCAGCTGGAAGACATCGCGAAAGCCAAACAGGCTGACCTGACTGCCGCTGACCTGGACGCTGCTGTACGCACCATCGCTGGCTCTGCCCGCAGCATGGGCCTGAACGTGGAGGGTGTGTAATGGCTAAGCTGACCAAACGCCAAAAGGCAATCGCCGAGAAAATCGAAGCAGGCAAGGCCTACAACTTCGAAGAAGCGGCAACTCTGCTGGCCTCGCTGCCTGCTGCCAAGTTCGTCGAGTCCTACGACATCGCTGTTAACCTCGGTGTTGACCCGCGTAAATCCGACCAGGTCGTACGTAGCGCTACCGTGCTGCCACACGGCACTGGCAAGACCGTTCGCGTTGCTGTCTTCACCCAGGGTCCAGCTGCTGAAGCTGCTCTGGCTGCCGGCGCTGATCGCGTAGGTATGGACGATCTGGCTGCCGAAATGAAAGGTGGCGACCTGAACTATGACGTCGTTATCGCATCGCCTGATGCCATGCGCGTTGTAGGTCAGCTGGGTCAGGTTCTGGGTCCTCGCGGCCTGATGCCTAACCCGAAAGTTGGTACCGTGACCCCAGACGTAGCCACTGCCGTGAAAAACGCCAAGGCTGGTCAGGTTCGCTACCGTACCGACAAAAACGGTATCATCCACACCTCCGTTGGCAAGATCGGCTTTGAAGCTGACAAGCTGAAGGAAAACGTTGAAGCCCTGATCGCTGACCTGAAGCGTATCAAGCCAGCTTCCTCGAAAGGTATCTACGTTAAGCGCGTTACCCTGAGCACCACCATGGGCCCAGGTCTGGTCATCGATCAGAGCTCGCTGAACGTGTAAGAACATGGCGGCGCGACCAGTCGCGCCGCCAGCAAAAATTGGGGTCCCTGCCTGGCGGGGGCTATCCAAGACCGTAGGCGGCGCAAGCCTTAAAATATCAGCCCACGCAGATGGTGCTCCCGATTCGTTACCGAATCAGACACCAAAACGACATCCGGCCTCGGCCAGATGAAACGGTAAAAACCAGGAGTAAACCCGTGGCAATTAAACTCGAAGACAAGAAGGCCATCGTCGCTGAAGTCAACGAGGCTGCCAAAGTCGCTCTGTCCGCTGTCGTGGCTGATGCCCGTGGTGTGACTGTAAGCGCAATGACCGGACTCCGTAAAGAGGCCCGCGAAGCTGGCGTATACGTACGTGTAGTGCGTAATACCCTGCTCAAGCGCGCTGTTGAAGGCACCGAATTCTCGATCCTCAACGACGCGTTCAAAGGCCCGACCCTGATTGCTTTCTCCAACGAACACCCGGGCGCTGCTGCTCGTCTGTTCAAAGAGTTCGCCAAGGGTCAGGACAAGTTCGAGATCAAGGCAGCTGCGTTTGACGGCAATTTCATTGCAGCGAACCAGATCGACGTGTTGGCTACCCTGCCGACCCGCGACGAAGCTATTGCACGACTGATGAGCGTTATTCAAGGCGCCACCAGCAAGCTGGCTCGTACTCTGGCAGCCATTCGCGACCAGAAAGAAGCTACCGCCGCCTAAGGCGTGCGAACTCTTTCAAAATCATACGTTTAATTTGATGGCTGCGTAGGCTGTCACCCCAATACAGGATTGAGTCATGTCTCTGACTAACGAACAAATCATCGAAGCAATCGGCCAGAAAACCGTTCTGGAAGTTGTTGAGCTGATCAAAGCAATGGAAGAAACCTTCGGCGTTACCGCTGCTGTTGCCGCTGCTGGCCCAGCTGCTGCTGCTGCCGTTGTTGAAGAGCAGACCGAGTTCAACGTTGTTCTGGTTGAAGCCGGCGACAAGAAAGTGAACGTGATCAAAGCCGTTCGCGAACTGACCGGTCTGGGCCTGAAAGAAGCCAAAGAGAAAGTCGATGGCGCTCCTCAGGTTGTAGCTGAAGGCGTTTCGAAAGAAGCCGCTGAAGACGCTAAGAAGAAGCTGGAAGAAGCAGGCGCTAAAGTCGAGCTGAAGTAATCTCGACCTTGCGATGCCAGCCTGAGCGTTGAGCGAAAGGCTGATGGCTGGTGGCTTATGCCACCGGCCTTTTTCCGTTATTGGTGGCCGGTCAGGCCGGTCCCGATAACGAGCTGCAAGACACCCATGTGGGTGGCGCAAACCAAGGGGTTTGCACGATTTTCTGGCTGCTCCCGCCGGGAGAAGCCAAACAAGCAGGTGACCAAGCTGGGGAACGCTGATGGCTTACTCATACACTGAGAAAAAACGTATCCGCAAGGACTTTAGCAAGTTGCCGGACGTCATGGATGTGCCTTACCTCCTGGCCATCCAGCTGGATTCGTATCGCGAATTCCTGCAAGCGGGAGCATCCAAGGATCACTTCCGCGACGTCGGCCTGCACGCGGCCTTCAAATCGGTATTCCCGATCATCAGCTACTCCGGCAATGCTGCCCTGGAGTACGTAGGCTATCGCCTGGGCGAACCCGCCTTCGATGTGAAGGAATGTGTCCTGCGTGGCGTGACCTTCGCGGTCCCACTGCGGGTCAAGGTGCGCCTGATCATCTTCGACAAGGAATCGTCGAACAAAGCGATCAAGGACATCAAAGAGCAAGAAGTCTACATGGGTGAAATCCCCCTGATGACTGAGAACGGTACCTTCGTTATCAACGGTACCGAGCGTGTGATCGTTTCCCAGCTGCACCGTTCGCCTGGTGTGTTCTTCGACCACGACCGTGGCAAGACCCACAGCTCGGGCAAGCTGCTGTACTCCGCTCGCATCATCCCTTACCGCGGTTCCTGGCTGGACTTCGAGTTCGACCCGAAGGACTGCGTGTTCGTGCGTATCGACCGTCGCCGCAAACTGCCGGCCTCGGTGCTGCTGCGCGCCCTGGGTTACAGCACTGAAGAAGTGCTGAATACCTTCTACACCACCAACGTGTTCCACATTTCCGGCGAAAAACTCAGCCTGGAACTGGTGCCACAGCGTCTGCGTGGTGAAGTTGCAGTCATGGACATCCATGACGAAACCGGCAAAGTCATCGTCGAGCAAGGCCGCCGTATTACCGCGCGCCACATCAACCAGCTCGAGAAGGCCGGCGTCAAGCAACTGGACGTTCCAATGGAATACGTCCTGGGCCGCACTACCGCCAAGGCTATCGTGCATCCGGCTACCGGCGAAATCCTCGCCGAATGCAACACCGAGATGACCACCGAGCTGCTGATCAAGGTCGCCAAGGCGCAGGTTGTCCGTATCGAGACCCTGTACACCAACGACATCGATTGCGGTCCGTTCATCTCTGACACGCTGAAGATCGATACCACCAGCAACCAGCTGGAAGCTCTGGTCGAGATCTACCGCATGATGCGTCCAGGCGAGCCGCCAACCAAGGATGCAGCCGAGACCCTGTTCAACAACCTGTTCTTCAGTGCCGAGCGTTACGATCTGTCCGCCGTAGGCCGCATGAAGTTCAACCGTCGTATCGGTCGTACCGAGATCGAGGGTTCGGGTGTGCTGAGCAAGGAAGACATCGTCGAGGTTCTGAAGACCCTGGTCGATATCCGTAACGGCAAAGGTATCGTCGACGACATCGACCACCTGGGTAACCGCCGCGTACGTTGCGTCGGCGAGATGGCCGAGAACCAGTTCCGTGTTGGCCTGGTGCGTGTCGAGCGCGCGGTCAAGGAACGCCTGTCGATGGCGGAAAGCGAAGGCCTGATGCCGCAAGACCTGATCAACGCCAAGCCGGTAGCGGCGGCGGTGAAAGAGTTCTTTGGTTCCAGCCAGCTGTCCCAGTTCATGGACCAGAACAACCCTCTCTCGGAGATTACCCACAAGCGCCGCGTCTCTGCACTCGGCCCTGGCGGTCTGACCCGTGAGCGTGCCGGCTTCGAAGTCCGTGACGTACACCCGACCCACTATGGCCGTGTGTGCCCGATCGAGACCCCTGAAGGTCCGAACATCGGTCTGATCAACTCCTTGGCGGCCTACGCCCGCACCAACCAGTACGGCTTCCTGGAAAGCCCGTACCGCGTGGTGAAGGAGGGCGTTGTCAGCGACGACATCGTGTTCCTGTCGGCAATCGAAGAGGCGGATCACGTCATCGCACAGGCTTCGGCCGCGATGAACGACAAGAAGCAACTGATCGATGAGCTGGTAGCAGTTCGTCACCTGAACGAATTCACCGTCAAGGCGCCGGAAGACGTCACCCTGATGGACGTTTCGCCGAAGCAGGTTGTTTCCGTTGCAGCGTCGCTGATTCCGTTCCTCGAGCACGACGACGCCAACCGTGCGTTGATGGGTTCGAACATGCAGCGTCAGGCTGTACCAACCCTGCGTGCCGACAAGCCGCTGGTAGGTACCGGCATGGAGCGCAACGTTGCCCGTGACTCCGGTGTCTGTGTGGTTGCTCGCCGCGGTGGTGTGATCGACTCGGTCGACGCTAGCCGTATCGTTGTTCGCGTTGCCGACGACGAAGTGGAAACCGGCGAAGCAGGTGTGGATATCTACAACCTGACCAAGTACACCCGTTCGAACCAGAACACCTGCATCAACCAGCGTCCGCTGGTGAGCAAAGGTGACAAGGTTCAGCGTGGTGACATCATGGCCGACGGCCCGTCCACCGACATGGGTGAGCTGGCTCTGGGTCAGAACATGCGCATCGCGTTCATGGCGTGGAACGGCTTCAACTTCGAAGACTCCATCTGCCTGTCCGAGCGTGTGGTTCAGGAAGATCGCTTCACCACCATCCACATTCAGGAACTGACCTGTGTGGCGCGTGACACCAAGCTCGGCCCAGAGGAAATCACTGCGGACATCCCGAACGTGGGTGAAGCCGCACTGAACAAGCTGGACGAAGCCGGTATCGTTTACGTAGGTGCTGAAGTTGGCGCTGGCGACATCCTGGTTGGCAAGGTCACGCCAAAAGGCGAAACCCAGCTGACTCCGGAAGAAAAACTGCTGCGCGCAATCTTCGGTGAGAAGGCCAGCGACGTTAAGGACACTTCCCTGCGTGTGCCAACCGGCACCAAGGGTACTGTCATCGACGTACAGGTCTTCACCCGTGATGGCGTGGAGCGCGATAGCCGCGCGCTGGCCATCGAGAAGATGCAGCTCGACGAGATCCGCAAGGACCTCAACGAAGAGTTCCGCATTGTTGAAGGTGCAACCTTCGAGCGTCTGCGTTCTGCCCTGAACGGCCAGGTGGTTGATGGTGGTGCGGGCCTGAAGAAAGGCACCGTGATCACTGACGAGGTGCTGGACGGTCTGGAGCATGGCCAGTGGTTCAAACTGCGCATGGCTGAAGATGCACTGAACGAGCAGCTGGAAAAGGCTCAGCAGTACATCGTCGACCGTCGCCGTCTGCTGGACGACAAGTTCGAAGACAAGAAGCGCAAGCTGCAGCAGGGCGATGACCTGGCACCGGGCGTACTGAAGATCGTCAAGGTTTACCTGGCAATCCGCCGTCGCATCCAGCCGGGTGACAAGATGGCCGGTCGTCACGGTAACAAGGGTGTTGTCTCGGTCATCATGCCGGTTGAAGACATGCCGCACGATGCCAACGGTACTCCGGTTGACGTCGTACTGAACCCGCTGGGTGTACCTTCGCGTATGAACGTTGGTCAGATCCTTGAAACCCACCTGGGCCTCGCGGCCAAGGGTCTGGGCGAGAAGATCGACCGCATGCTCGAAGAGCAGCGTAAAGCTGCTGAGCTGCGCGTGTTCCTGACCGAGGTCTACAACGAGATCGGCGGTCGTCAGGAAAACCTCGACGAGTTCACCGACGAAGAGATCCTGGCCCTGGCTAACAACCTGAAGAAAGGCGTGCCGATGGCTACCCCGGTCTTCGATGGTGCCAAGGAGCGCGAGATCAAGGCCATGCTGAAGCTGGCCGACCTGCCAGAGAGCGGCCAGATGGTGCTGTTCGACGGCCGTACCGGCAACAAGTTCGAGCGTCCTGTGACCGTTGGTTACATGTACATGCTCAAGCTGAACCACTTGGTGGACGACAAGATGCACGCGCGTTCCACTGGTTCCTACAGCCTGGTTACCCAGCAGCCGCTGGGTGGTAAGGCGCAGTTCGGTGGTCAGCGTTTCGGGGAGATGGAAGTGTGGGCGCTGGAAGCATACGGCGCGGCATACACCCTGCAAGAAATGCTCACAGTGAAGTCGGACGACGTGAACGGCCGTACCAAGATGTACAAGAACATCGTGGATGGCGATCACCGTATGGAGCCGGGCATGCCCGAGTCCTTCAACGTGTTGATCAAAGAGATCCGTTCGCTCGGTATCGATATCGATCTGGAAACCGAATAACACGTGACGCGAAGGGGAGTGGGGCAGGTAATGCCCGCTCCCTGCTCCGCCAGGAGGAAAGGCCTTGAAAGACCTACTGAATTTGCTGAAAAACCAGGGTCAAGTCGAAGAGTTCGACGCCATCCGCATCGGTCTGGCGTCGCCTGAAATGATCCGTTCGTGGTCGTTCGGTGAAGTTAAGAAGCCGGAAACCATCAACTACCGTACGTTCAAGCCTGAGCGTGACGGCCTGTTCTGCGCCAAGATCTTTGGCCCAGTCAAGGACTACGAGTGCCTGTGCGGCAAGTACAAGCGCCTCAAGCACCGCGGCGTAATCTGCGAGAAGTGCGGCGTTGAAGTTGCCTTGGCGAAGGTTCGTCGTGAGCGCATGGCGCACATCGAGCTGGCCTCGCCGGTTGCCCACATCTGGTTCCTGAAGTCGCTGCCGTCCCGTATCGGCCTGCTGATGGACATGACCCTGCGTGATATCGAGCGCGTGCTCTACTTCGAGAGCTATGTCGTTATCGACCCGGGCATGACTACCCTGGAAAAGGGCCAGCTGCTGAACGACGAGCAGTACTTCGAAGCGCTGGAAGAGTTCGGTGACGACTTTGACGCCCGCATGGGTGCCGAGGCTGTCCGCGAGCTGCTGCACGCTATCGACCTGGAGCACGAGATCGGCCGCCTGCGCGAAGAAATTCCGCAGACCAACTCGGAAACCAAGATCAAGAAGCTTTCCAAGCGTCTGAAGCTGATGGAAGCTTTCCAGGGCTCGGGCAACCTGCCTGAGTGGATGGTCCTGACCGTCCTGCCAGTGCTGCCGCCGGACCTGCGTCCGCTGGTTCCGCTGGATGGTGGCCGTTTCGCGACTTCCGACCTGAACGACCTGTATCGTCGGGTGATCAACCGTAACAACCGTCTGAAGCGCCTGCTGGATCTGTCGGCGCCGGACATCATCGTGCGCAACGAAAAGCGCATGCTGCAGGAAGCGGTCGACGCCCTGCTGGACAACGGCCGCCGTGGTCGCGCCATCACTGGCTCGAACAAGCGTCCGCTGAAGTCCCTGGCCGACATGATCAAAGGTAAGCAAGGTCGCTTCCGTCAGAACTTGCTCGGTAAGCGTGTTGACTACTCCGGCCGTTCGGTAATTACCGTAGGTCCGACCCTGCGTCTGCACCAGTGCGGTCTGCCGAAGAAGATGGCCCTCGAGCTGTTCAAGCCGTTCATTTTCGGCAAGCTGGAAATGCGTGGTCTGGCGACCACCATCAAGGCTGCCAAGAAGATGGTCGAGCGCGAGCTGCCAGAGGTGTGGGACGTTCTCGCCGAAGTGATTCGCGAACACCCCGTACTGCTCAACCGTGCACCGACTCTTCACCGTCTGGGTATCCAGGCGTTTGAACCCGTACTGATCGAAGGTAAGGCTATCCAGCTGCACCCGCTGGTCTGTGCTGCGTACAACGCCGACTTCGACGGCGACCAGATGGCCGTTCACGTGCCGCTGACCCTGGAAGCCCAGCTCGAAGCGCGTGCGCTGATGATGTCGACCAACAACATCCTGTCGCCAGCCAACGGTGAGCCAATCATCGTTCCGTCGCAGGACGTTGTACTGGGTCTGTATTACATGACCCGTGAAGCGATCAATGCCAAGGGCGAGGGTCGCGTGTTCGCCGACCTGCAGGAAGTCGACCGCGTATTCCGCGCCGGCGAAGCCGCCCTGCACGCGAAAATCAAGGTTCGTATCAACGAAACCGTGAAAGAGCGTGATGGCTCGGTGGTCAAGAACACCCGCATCGTCGACACCACCGTCGGCCGTGCGCTGCTGTTCCAGGTTGTGCCAGCAGGTCTGCCGTACGACGTGGTCAACCAGCCGATGAAGAAAAAGGCGATCTCCAAGCTGATCAACCAGTGCTATCGCGTGGTTGGTCTGAAAGAGACCGTTATCTTCGCCGACCAGCTGATGTACACCGGTTTCGCTTACTCGACCATTTCCGGCGTTTCCATCGGTGTTAACGACTTCGTTATCCCGGACGAGAAAGCCCGCATCATCGGTAACGCTACCGACGAAGTGAAGGAAATCGAGAGCCAGTACGCCTCCGGTCTGGTAACCCAGGGCGAGAAGTACAACAAGGTCATCGACTTGTGGTCGAAGGCGAACGACGAAGTGTCCAAGGCGATGATGGCCAACCTCTCGAAAGAGAAGGTCATCGACCGCGAAGGCAAGGAAGTCGAGCAAGAGTCCTTCAACTCGATGTACATGATGGCTGACTCGGGTGCGCGGGGTTCCGCAGCCCAGATCCGTCAGCTGGCCGGTATGCGTGGTCTGATGGCCAAGCCGGACGGCTCCATCATCGAGACGCCGATCACTGCGAACTTCCGTGAAGGTCTGAGCGTACTTCAGTACTTCATCTCGACTCACGGTGCTCGTAAGGGTCTGGCGGATACCGCACTGAAAACCGCTAACTCCGGTTACCTGACTCGTCGTCTGGTGGACGTTGCCCAGGATCTGGTTGTGACCGAGATCGACTGCGGCACCGATCAGGGCCTGGTGATGACGCCACACATCGAAGGCGGCGACGTTGTAGAGCCGCTGGGTGAGCGTGTATTGGGTCGTGTCATCGCCCGTGACGTGTTCAAGCCAGGCACCGAGGACGTTATCGTTCCGGCCGGTACCTTGGTCGACGAGCAGTGGGTTGAGTTCATCGAGCTGAACAGCATCGACGAAGTGATCGTGCGTTCGCCGATCAACTGCGAAACCCGCTACGGCATCT
>NZ_BCBP01000111.1:0-11030 GCF_001753955.1 Pseudomonas sp. NBRC 111139 | reverse complement strand
CCCTAGAGCTAGGCACAACAGCCTACTTTACGCCAGTTATCACTATCGATGGAGACATCCGTCTCACCATGGACGTCAACTACGTACGCCTGAATGAAATGAAGGCCGACAAATTCGGTAGTCTCGCCGTCGACTTCCCTCAGACTGATGGCTTCGTGTATAAAGGAACCGATATTATTCCCAATGGTGGTAAGCGCGAATATAAATCTTACGATAATGGGGAAGAGTACATTTACGTCGTTTCGGCCACAAGGCAATAAGTGCATGCATTTCCGGCTCTTACGCTGAGTATACTTAGCCAACTGGCGCCGGGGCTCTTGCGCCAGCGTCAGTGCATCCGCCTGGCGCTGCTGGCAGTATGCGACCTCCCTCCTGCAAGCACTCCCCTCCCCACGATATTGATCTGAAAACCCTTCGTCAGTATTGTGCGTACGTGTTAAGAATCAATTAGTGCGCATGGATCTTTATCCGCTATCTAAGCCCTCAGCCCCAAGGCTGAGTTGGGTTCGAAAATCAAATTCATGAGGGGAACGTCCACGTGCGATCAGCAACAGAGAAGGAATGCCCGGGATGCAAGACGCGACAGAAGTTCTATGCGGGCAATGTCTGTCACCAGTGTGAGATCAAGCTTCGAGATTACCCATCGCTGAAAGCCACTGTGGACCAAGCCTCAGGCGGCTCGGCGGTACGCCTGCATTTCGGGGCCCGATTGGCGTTGCCAATGGGGTGCTACAAACTGCCTGGTAGCGAGCGTATGGCTGAAGCCTTGTCTGAACTTGTGCGAGCATCGTTCCCCACCGAAGAAGTCAGTCCTGGAGAAGTGACTGATCCTTGGGTACAAAGAGGTGCGGGCCGGATGTACAGCGGTGATGGCTTCTTCGAGGTGCGTCACCGTGACACCCAGCTTTGCGACTTCATCTCAACCGTCCCCCGTGAATTTCAAGAGGCCCTTCGCAAGTTCCTCTTCGCCACCGATGCAGTGTTACGCGAGAGCAACGCGGAGGGGAGGGTGCAGGGGCAGAACCTGCTGTTCCAATTGAACGATGGCAGCTTGTCCCTGGACGACTTCAACGTTCGGCTAACGCAGGCTCAGAATGGCAATAAGCGATAACCCTGGCCCCCGCAGCACAGCATTAGAAGCTGGCAGTGCGGCGGGGAAGAGGGCCGAGGAGTTGCCCAGGAAATTACCCGTAAGCTGGCCGCTGACGTCGGTGCCGGCGCCAATGAGGAAGCCATCATGACTGACGCACCTGTACTCGCCGTGCGCCGATGTGCGCCGAACCCCATAGAACCAGAGCACTCGCTTTGTGGCGACGCGCCAGAGGCGGTCGAGCTCGGCATGGCGCCGGAGCCGTTCGAGCCAGCCGGCAAGCGATCGATTACCTGCCGGCGCTGCTGTGAGGCAATACGCGAAGTGAAGGCGATACGCAATCGTCTGGAGCCACAGAGCGCATGGCTGGGCGATCGGAACCATTACCAAACCCATGAGCATACGCAGAGCTTTCGGCGACATAGTCGATCTGAG
Organism: Pseudomonas sp. NBRC 111139; assembly: GCF_001753955.1. Lineage (NCBI taxonomy): Bacteria > Pseudomonadati > Pseudomonadota > Gammaproteobacteria > Pseudomonadales > Pseudomonadaceae > Pseudomonas > Pseudomonas sp. NBRC 111139. The sequence goes on along the minus strand of NZ_BCBP01000111.1, from coordinate 9,505 downwards.
TAGTGTTGAGAGTGGGGGCTGCCTTGCCCGTATCGTCTCCGGGCCTGCTGATTGCAATGTCTGCACCGGATTTGTGGTGGGCGTCTTTGACGACCCAAATTGCGTTGAATGGAAGGTCTTGGAGGCCTTGGATGTGCACTTGAGCCCTACCGATAAGGAATTCCACCTCGTTTCCGAGTGTGTGATGCGCGATGCTGATCATTTCACGCCCCTGAACCCTGTGACCTCCTCTGGTCAGTGCCCGGCCTGTGCAGGGACAGCCGTGGTTAACGAATGGCAAGAGCTGTTATCAGGCACGCTGAAGGCATACAAAAATCTAGTGTGCGGCTGTGGCCACTGGCACGGGGACACCGGAAATCTTGGCGAGTACCAATACCTGGAAGACATTGATGACTGGATTGCTTGGCACCAGATTCACATCGAGCAGGAACTCGCCGAGTTGGAGTGGTTGACCCCCGAGGACTTCCTGGGCTTCGTGTTGGGTCTTCAAAAAGTACATTCCTCCTGTAATGTTGATGGAATATCGAGGGACACACCATCATGACCACTCCACCGGTGATACAGGCGCAACTGCAAGCGGCATTCCGCGCTTTGCGGCCTGGGCAGCTCTCACAAGGCCGCTTCGCTATCATGGCTCACGTCCTCGGTGAAAATGGGAAACCTGCGTGTGGAATGGCTCTGGATCTGGTGAATGCAGAACCCGCCGATCGTATCCAGGTAGCGGTGCGTTGCCGGCGGCCAGGTTGCTCCAGGCGCTGGCCAGATACTGATCCTCTCGATGAGCACTTCTTCTGCAAAGACCATTCTTGGCTCAACGATCTCAAATCAAGCGTCTGATCGGCAGACCCCGGCCGCCACCAATAGAGGCCGCTAACGCATCTTGGGAGAATAACTGCATGTCGATGGAGTTTCGAAACCTGGCGGGAAACACTGTGATGATTGATCTAGGTGCTGAAGGTCAACTAGCCTTTGCATTGCCTGACCCTGCCGCCGAGCCAGGCCTTGGCCAAGTTGAAGAAGTACGCCTTCTGCGGAAGCAGATCGAGGCGCTTGTTCGCAGCAGCGGGGATCCGGCTGAAGCAGCATTGAGCATATGCGTCTTGCTCGATGAGCACCTGGGATTAGCTGAGGAAGGGTTCTTTGACGATGACGATGCGGTCCAGGATGCGATCCTGGCTGCCCGGGCGGCAGATGAGTGAGGAGCTAATACTCCGTGGTGCCGCTGGTGCCGCTGGTCCGTTTCTAACCCTAACCAAGCATCTCACCCCGCACCTCGATGATCGCGCCGCCCAGGGGCGACGATCAGTTCAACCAGCCCTCCAACTCTGAACTCCCCATTCTGCGCGCTATCGCTGCAGATCGGGGGATTGGCTTGAGCTCAAAGCCATCGCATACTGTTCGCATATACAGTATAGGGGGCAGTATGTTTTGGGATGACGAGCCGTTGCCAGAGGTGCCCGCCGACATTCTCGCCCAGGCCGCGAAAGGCGCCGACTCGGGGGATATCGGCGACCGCGAGCGTTCAGCTTTGCAGCGGGTGATCGCTATCAACCAGCGGCTATACCGCAGGGCCTGGGAACTGGAACGCAAGGTAGAAGAACTGGAGTCCCATGGGCAATCCATGCGGCAGCAGATTGTAGGCCTGGTCCAACTTACGCGACGACTGGGATACGAACCGTCTACGAAACAGCCCCGCTGATCGGGGCCCCGCCGGCCGCCTAAGCCCTAAAACACGTTGAATAATGTTCATGTCTTGGTATTATGCATACGTGTTATGTATTGTCCTGTGGCTGCGCTTCAGGCTTTCGAGATCCAAATAGGTGCTCACGAGCATGGAAGGAACCCTTCAACAAGTTACCCCGTGTCGAAAGTGCAACAGCCTAAGCGGCTGGTACGAGAAGAGAATTTGCAAGTACACGCAGATCTTCGAGGCCAACGGGGACGCCTTCGACGCCAGCAATATGGTGCGAGTTCGAGGCGGCGCTCGCCGCTTCTGTGTGCAGTGCCACCGCGACATAACCGATCAGATACAGGTGGTCGTCGCGTAACAACTCAGTCCAAAATCCTTTCAAAAACCAGAGAGAGACACGAATGAACAAGTCACAGGCACTGCCGCGAGAAACCTACATGGATCGCAACGGGCCTTGGATCCGCCCATTCTTCGCGGCGATCCTGATTCTGTTGGGGCCTGCGCTGATGCAGATCATGAATGCTACCCCGGCCTGGCTGCCAGCCTGGGCGTCGACGTTGGGTGGGGCAATCGGCTTCGTCTTTGCCGGCTTCTATGCGGTCAAGACAAACACCATTTCCGCATTGGTAGTTCGAGTTCTGGCGAATGCGCTGTGGCTGATGCTGATCGCTTACCTGGTTGTCAAAACCATGGCCCATTGAAAGAGCGGGGATCAACGTCCATGCGGGATCCGCTGAAACTGCTCCTTTTCTTCCCGGTCATCCCGATGGTTTGGGGCGGCCTGCAGTTGCACCTGCAATACCTAGGGTGGATTCCCCAACAAAGCCTGAAGTCGATCGTATGGATTATCGCCTTGAGCCTGGTGATGGCTCTCCTAGTTGCTTGGGTGCTCAAGAAGTCATCCTCCCAGGAGCGACTCACGCTTGAGATGAAGCTGAACAGTGTTGTCACTGGCGGAGGAGAGTCCTTCACCGGAGCGTTCTCATCGGATACCCGGTTCTTGGCTGATTTGGAGGAGTTCCAGAATGTCCTCCACGCTGTTGCGTGGCGTGATTCTCGAAACAATGGCTGCTTCAGGGCCTGGCGCGAACGGGCAACGGTCAAGATCTGGCCGGGGCCATTGGGGATCACTGAAATTGAGCTTGAGGTGGTTACCAGGGCCCTAGCTGCAGAATTCACCTCCCTGGAAGTTAAGGTGATGGGAGCGGCCTGTGAGGTCCCATCGCCAGCATTGTCGGTCCAGTCATGAGCTCAGTACACGAATTTTGGTGTCCCAAGTAGGCACATGTGCCTACAATGCAAAAGTAGGCACATTTGCCTATTTTCAGATGTTTGGAGGATTGATGAACGACGAACAGCGGGAAGCCAACCGGCAAGCGTTTCTGGCGCTGCTGAAACAATTTAACGTGAAGCAAGGTGAGAGTGCGGTGCTCATCAATGCCGTCACCCGGCGGCCATGCTCAATTCGAACTGTTCGCTCTTGGCTCAACGATCCGACAAAAAAATCATCCCGGCCTTGTCCATCCTGGGCGGTAAAAGCCTTGCAAGATGGGATTGTGTACATGCAGCAATTGATGGAGCGTCGAGAGCAGCAGCAAGCCGCGAAGCTGACAGCTGGAGACACCCCTAGGTAGGCACATGTGCCTATCTTCGTTATGCAACAGCTCGAACAAACCAATTAAGCCGGGCCTGCTGCCGGGCTGATACCGTATAAAACCATGTGATTTCGTGCACCTGAAATGAGGTTGTCGATATGCCTGCATGCCTGATTGACCCCGCTGACCTGGAGCGGCTCGCCAGCTCGGATACAGGGAGCCTGCAGGTCACCTTGTACCGGAGTGGCCAGGGTCTAGTCCCGTTGGAGGTTTGTGAAGACCAGGACCTAGCACGGGACGAGAAAATGACTGAACTGCGCTCCCTCATCGAGCATATGAAGACTATGAGAGATGAGTATTCCATCGCGTACAACGAAGGACTCATTGATGGTCGGCTCAAAGAACTGAGAGCGCTTGGGATTTTGAGCGAAGAGGACGTCTCTACTATCGAAGGGGAAGTAGCGGCGTGTGTGGCCCGTCTTTACTGAGCCAGCGCCAGCCCGCACAAATGAACTTTTAGGTTCAGCCGGCTGCGCATAGCACGTTAGTCAGGCAGCAGAAAACTCGTGTCGATTGCATTGTGAGGAATATCCACGCCCCACCATTCAAGCGAGCGGTCGCGGAAGGTCAGCCAGTCAGCCTGTGTTGGGCTTCCATGCGTACACATTCGGCACTCAGGTAAGCCAGACATCTGTTCGGTAACGGTATTGTGAAGATCAATTCCCCGAGGACTGAATCGGCCGACCGTTGAGCCGTCACTGCTGTGTATCCAGATTGTCTGGCGATTGGCGGCGATCTGAAGCTCGTAAAACAGCTCCTGGTCGGTTTGTTGAGTCATACCTGTACCTTGAAGTTTGCGTGTACACGGTGATGTACACCTACGTGGCTATCGTGGCAACCCTTCGAAGGAGCCACTATGACCTGGTCGGTGAATCAGATGCCTCGCGGCTTCACTCTACTTGACCGGAAGCGCAACGAAAAACGCCCCCAGCAAGCCGGGGGCGATGGTGTGCATGCTCAAGCCGCAGTTTGCTGTGGCTCAGTCATACGGGGTTGCGGCCGTGGGAGGCAAGCCACGCTCTGCGCGGAATTCTTGGGCCATCTTTGCACGACGCATATCGGAGAGGATGTCGAACTCGCGCTCGTATTCAGGATTGACGCTGCCCGTGACTGCGTAGGCGGCTCGGACCTTCTGGGATTGCACTTCGATGGCGTTACTCATCAGAGCCAGACTCCGCTTGGAGGTCGTTCGGGTGCAAGCCGTAGAGCCTGGCTATGGGGTCCCGTAGTGCACTGCGCAGCGCAGCCAATTCACCTTGCAAGTGCGTGATCTTGGCCATCTGTTCCGTTTCACCTGTATCAGCCATACGATCAGCCACCGCAGACATGTCGCTACTCACGTACGACAAGCCTCCGAAGCCGCTGACGCTGTAGCCGATGAGCTGAGCAAAATGAGCACGGTCCTCATCGCTGACATTTAGCTGGGCAATAGCGTTCATGTCGATGCCGCCTTGTTCCAGCAAGTGCACCACAATTGCATTCGCCTTGAATCGAAGCGAGCCGTTGTCGTCTTTGATGATTGGTTGCATAGGGTGAGTCATGGGGTGTCCTTGTGTGATTTCGAACTGGAGGGTTCTCGTTACACGGTGGGATGTCTTACATCGGGGCATAACGTTCAGTGGGAACAAAAAACCCCAGGCAAGCCCGGGGTGTGGTGGAGCGTTCGCCTAAGTGAGCCTGGAGACGCTATTTATCATCCGCGGCCTGGTCGCGAGGGCGAAGCAGCCGCACTGCATAGGTGCCGCTTACTACGTGGTCAACTTGGGCTGAAAAACGGCTGGTGCCCGCTTCAATTGCCTCAGTCGAGCAGTCTGGGGTGAAGCGCGCAGTCGTTGTGCTCAGCACATTGTTACCCTCGCTGTAGTATTCAGCGATCAGTCGCCTGGCACCGTCATCCCCGGCTTGCAGGTATGCGATTGCCTCTTTGATGCCGACCGCTGTTTGGTACTGCTTTCTGGCCACACCAGAGGTGCAGTTGAAACTCAGGTCGTCGACGATCAGCCAACCCTGAGACCCCAACCGATCAGCTATGAGCGTTTTCAGCGCATCGGCGTCATCTGCAGTGGTAACAGGTGAAGTTGTAGTCGGCTCACCTGGTAGGTGTTTTGCGTCGATCCGGTGAGCCAGATCCTCGGTCACAATGAAATGCGTGGAGCCAAAGGTTCGGACGACTCCACGCCCTTCGATTGGGGACTCCAAGCGATCGAGGAGGGGTCTGGTGTCGCGAATCTCCACTCCCTCACCGGTCTTGGAGATGCGCACGATGCACGCCATCTTGACGATGGTCCGTGCAAGCTCCGGGGTCAGGCAGGTCGCTACTTTCACGAGTGTTGTCATGGTTTCTCTCCTGGGGAATTGAACATCGTGCTCAGGGATGAGTTACATGGCGGAACAAGGATGCTGGCGCTCGCCGGCACGTCCGTTACACGCGTGCGTGAGCCATATCCATGGGCAAGTTCAACCAGATTTCCCTTCTGAGGAGTGCCACCCATGAGCAGCAACAAAACCGTCCCTGTCGCCGAGTACCGCCGTGCCTACGACCGTCTCCACCGCAAGGTCAATGACTACCATGCCTGCTGCAGTGCCGATGAAGTTTCCCATTGGAAAGAGATGACCCAACGGGTTTTGACTGAGGTCTCGAACATTTCGTGCTCGCGTGCGAAACCCGATGATGTCGAAAACATGGCCAAAGCGCGTGCGAGGGTCGAGGGCTACCTGGCCGCAGCCGAAGAGCGAATCGAGGCCTATAAACGCGCTGCGTGACTTTTTTCAACGCGAGCAAAAAGTGATTATTGGCGGATGAGCAGTATGGAATACCTACAATACACGCCGGCGCCGTCGGCACGCAGTGCTGATGTTCGCCGCATGCGTGCGGCATTGGCGAATGCAGGCTACATGGCCAGCGAGAACGATATCGAGCGGCTGTGGGATGACTACAGCTTCGCGAGACGCTTTTACAAGGCAGGTTGGTTTGATTTGCCCCAGGACGATGAGCAACTGCTGGAGCTTCTGCTTGTTGGGTTCAAGGTGAAGCCTATCCCCTACGACGATGACGATTCTATCCAGTGGCCTTCGCACTGGTAGTACCGTCCGCCAGGCCTGATCCCCTAACGCTGCACCACCCCGTTCTGTTCACGCAGTTCGGGGTTTTTTACACCTGCGCTTCCTGCTCAGTAGGGTAATTTCAGTAAGGCGCAACTCAAAGAGCCTGCTGCGATCGACTGCTGACACCCACAGCTTAGCCCGCGGGAGCTGCCGTCTGGGGTGGCTTATCAGGTGTTGTTGGCCATTCCTAGCTATACGGCCAACCCACTCCTTGAGGAAGAACCCAATGCAAACCATGCCCGTGACCATCGCCATGCTGCGCAACATTGCACCCGTTTCAGTGGGCGCCAGCCAGTTCAACGGAAAGCCAGTGTTCAAAGCCTACTCGAAGACCGTGGACCGCTATTTTGAGCTGCGCGGTGACGCCTCAACCAGCGATCACTACGCTGCACTGGTTGCCGAGTTCGGCGACGCAATCAGCAAGCCTGCGGCAGATTATGATGTCGAGCAATGCCCCCGGTGCTTCACCGATCTTGAAGTATTCCAGGTTGGCCTTTGCGACGACTGCCAGGCACTCGGTTGCTGAACCAATAACGTTTCATCCACCCGGCCCACGAGGCCGGGTTTTTTGTGCGCCTGACAGACCGCGGGCAGGTTGTCCTAGTTGATTATTGTTGTCCTATAGTTTAAAAATGCACTTTCCCACCGCGCTTGCGTGGAAGGGACGAGGTGGCGGGGGTCTGTTGACCAACCGATGCCATACAAAATTTTCGAGGACTTCTGCATGCCTGATCCATTCGCGCATCACCTGCGGCTTAAGCGCCCATGTGCGAACTGTCCATTCCTCAAGGAGGGAGCGATCGAGCTCACGCCTGGGCGTTTAGACGGGATTATTGAAGGGCTGCTGGAGGATGATCACAGTACATTCCAGTGCCACAAGACGGTGCACTCACGGAAGGGTGGTGAGTGGGATGAGGACGGCAATTACACCGCCTCTGGCCATGAGGCGATGTGCGCTGGTGCTGCGGCCTACCTGATGAAGAACGGGAGCCCCTCTGTCGCCATGCGGATTGCGTTTGCGACCGGAGCCGCAAACCCTGGTGACTGGAACGACGCGAAACCCTCCATTATCGATTGAGTCAGCCGGCATACCGTCTGCCCACACAATTTTCGGGTGCATGAATTTGGAAAACGAAGTTCAACTGAAACAGCCGCTGTTGACCCCGGCAGAGTTCAAGGCTGAGTACAAGGCCCGCGGCTGGAATGGCCGCCTGCTTGCCATCCGCTGGGATAAGACGGCTGTGTGGATCAGCAAAATAGTCAACGACCTTGACCGTGATCCGCACTGGGATGACGCGGTCCGCGGCTTGCCAAAAATAGTGATCACCAAGAAGTCGAAGGCGAAGTAGGCGCAATCGGCACCGAGGATCCGCGAAGGTTTTGGCCGGCTGGCTCGTTACACTCCTGGCAAAATGAACGTCGAATGAGACGTATGTAATTGCGTTCCGCATCTCCCTGAGTCATGCAACGCAAGCCTCAGGAGATTGCAAATGGGAACACTCAACTCGACCCCTACTGGTCCGGAGATGCCTCTCAAATTGTGGGGAGGAGAACAAGGCCAGCGGCTGCGTCGCGCCCAGGCGCGTCACGAAAGAATGGTGGCCAAGGCGATCAACGGCAACGTATCTAGCCGTCGTCTCAAACAATTGGTCATGCGCTATGACCGGATCCTTTACGCCGCCGTAAAGCTCGCGCCTAGGTAGCAATGAAGTCTTAATCCCATCAAGAAGCCTCAGCATGCGTGCTGGGGTTTTTTCTTGCCCGCAGATAGGCGATTGGAATCTGGCTGGCGCCGTCGATCTGGCTTATCAAACCTACGCATGCATTTACGATACATAACGCGTACGTGTAATATTTGCAGCTTCTATTCAGGAGCTCTCCCAGCCATGCTTCCACCTTCCTCTGCTAGTGAAGCCCAGCTGAGTGTCCAGGTGCCGCCAGAGGCTGAAGCCTGATGCTCCCCGTCGACGAACTGAAGGCGGTCAGGGCCCGTGTCACAGAGTGCCTGGGGCTGGCGGCATCTCATCTTTCCCGTGACATTCCAGAGATACCGGTCCTGTTTAACCTCACTGGTAAATCCGGTGGCATGTTCAGGTACCGCAAAAACAAGGTGACTGGCCGGTGCTACGACCTGCAGTTCCGGTTCAACCGCATTTTGGCGCGAGAGAATCTCTCAGAGTACCTCGATCAAATCTGTCCGCATGAGGTCGCCCACTATGTCACTCACCTGGTATGGGGGGCAGAGGTCGATCCGCACGGGGCCGAATGGACCAAGATTATGGTTGAGGTGTTCAAGGTCCAGGCCGACAGATGTCACCAGCTTGACACATCGAGAGCAGTCAAGAGGGAGTTCCTGTACCAGTGCGGGTGTGAAGGTAGAACATTCCGGTTATCGACCAAAAGGCACAATCGCATGGTCAGGCAGACGGCGCTATACAGCTGCAATGCTTGCGGTCAGCTCCTGGCTTTCATCCGAGAGGCTGATAAGGCTGCGGCCCAGGTCATATCAAAGCTGTTCATTAGCACCTCGGGCCCCGCGATCGACAGCGCTCAAGCTGACCGGATCGCCAAGCTCATCATTGATCACCAGGTGAACCAGGTCGTCATTGACTGCTTAATCACGGGTGAGCGCCACCGCCAGTTGATAAGCAAGAAATTGAATGTCCCGTTGGCCTCGGTGACCAGGCATCCGACCCCCGACACACTGCCAGGCGGGGTGACTCACGCGATCATCTTCGGCGATGGCCAAGACGAGCGTCAAGTGCGCGTAGCCAAGGCTTTCGAGCAGCGAGGGGTGAAGGTGCGGATGGTCCGAGCAGGTGTTGGCTGAAGTGGCGGTTATGAAAGCGCCCATTACCCCGAAACAATTTGCGTAGAGCCCCCCATGCGTCATACCGAACCTACCCAGCAACACCCCGATGCCGCGGATACTTTCCGCCTGAAAGCATTCCGAGTCGTCACCGGCGAACTGTTCGCTGCAGCCAATGCGCAGCATGCGCTCGACATGGCCAAATCGCACCTCTCACAGCCCCAGCTCAGCCTGCGCGACGTCGTC
>NZ_BCBP01000110.1:0-11183 GCF_001753955.1 Pseudomonas sp. NBRC 111139 | reverse complement strand
TGAGATCGAAGCCCGCCTGCAGGCGCAGCCACAGGTGCGCGAGGCCCTGGTGCTGGCCCAGGAAGGCGCGACCGGCCAGCAGCTGGTGGCCTACCTGATCCCCGCTGCCGAGGTAGCGCTGGAGCAGCAGGCCGGGCTGCGCGCGCAGCTGCGCGAACAGCTGAAGGAAGCGCTGCCGGACTACATGGTCCCGGCGCACCTGCTGCTGCTCGACCAATGGCCACTGACAGCCAACGGCAAGCTCGACCGCAAGGCCTTGCCCAAGGCCGATGCCAGCCTGCTGCAGCAAGCCTACAACGCTCCCCAGGGCGCGCTGGAACAGGCCTTGGCCACGTTGTGGCAAACCGCGCTCAACGTCGAACGTATCAGCCGCGACGATCACTTCTTCGAACTAGGTGGCCACTCGTTGCTGGCCATCCAGCTGCTGGCCAGCATCAAGCAGGCACTGGGCCTGGCAGTGCGTATCCAGGACCTGCTCGCCTACCCCCGCATCGACCTGTTGGCTGCACATCTGGGCCGTGAGCATGCCTGTGCGAGCCCGTGCATCGTGCCCCTCAACCGCCCGGCCACACCGCTGCCTGCATTGTTCTGTATCCACCCCAGCGGCGGCATGGTCTTCAGCTATCAGCCGCTGGCCAGGTGCCTGGAACCGCAGGCTTGCGTCTACGGCGTGCAGCACCGGGGCGGCAGCCCGGCGCTGGCCGAACGGCAAGGCTGGCAAGCGATGATCGCCGACTACACCGCACAGATCCGCCAGGCACAACCGTCCGGGCCATACCGCCTGATGGGCTGGTCCCTGGGCGGCAGCATTGCCTGGGACATCGCCCGGCAGCTGGAACAGGCCGGCTGCGAGGTCGCATTCCTGGGGCTGGTCGACAGCACCCTGCCCGAGGCGCAGTTAAGCCGCGCCGCGTTCCCCCCTCACACCCCTCGCCCAGCCCGCCACAGCGATACGCCGGGCCAGCGCGAGCTGCAAGACACCGTCGAGCTGTTCGGCCTGTTGTTCCCGCAGGCCAAACAGGCCGCCGCCGAGCAGCTGCACGCCAACCCTACTCAGGACGTCAAGGCGTTCTACCAGTGGGCCACGGCGCACCTGGCTGACGCTGGCAGCGATGTCCAGGGCGTGCTGGCCAGTGCCAAGGCCCAGATCATGAATGCCCAGGCGTTCGACATCCACGATCAGCTGGAAGCGAGCTTCGCCGATTTCACCCTCACTCCGCTCAGGGTCAAGCCCAGTTGCTGGTGGTCGCAGGTGCACAAGAGCGCAGCACACATTCACGCCGCCGAGCAGGTCATCCGCCAGTTCTGCGCAGGGGGTGAGCTGGACGTTTCGCTGCACTCACCCTACCCACACGAAACCATGATGCTGGAGCAGCCCCTGATCGACTCGTTCATCGAGGCGTTCGGCCGTAGCTGCCCGGCACCCTGAATACCCCGTCACACCTGCCAAAAAGGAAACGTTCGCCATGAAGTGCGCTCCCTACACCGTCACCGGCCTGGCCCTTGCCCTGGCCATGGCGGCCTGCCCGCTACTCGCCCAGGCTGCCAGCAAGACCCCGGGCGAGGTCTTCCAGGATTGCAAGGCCGGCTGCCCGGAAATGGTCGTGCTGCCTGCGGGCAGTTTCGTCATGGGCACGCCGGATGACGAACCGGGCAAGCAGCCCGACGAAGGCCCGCAACATACCGTGACCTTCGCCAAACCCTTCGCCATCAGCCGCTTCCAGGTCACCGCCGGCGAGCTGGATGCCTATATCAAGGAAACCGGCGTGGTCATCAAGGACGGTGACAAACGCCCAGGGCGCCTGTGCCAGGCCAGCAAGCCTCGCTACCCGCAAGGGCCGCGCCAGCCGGCAGTGTGCGTCGATTACTACGATGTGCAGGCCTATGCGCAGTGGCTGAGCAAAAAGACCGGCCACACTTACCGCATGCTCAGCGAGGCCGAACGCGAGTACGCGGCACGGGCCGGCTCCACCGGGCCGTTCCCGTTCCCGTTCGATGAAGAAGGCGACTACCAGATCAGCAAGCACGCCAATACCTACGGTCCCAAGGACGGCTACAGCTACACCTCACCGGTAGGCAGCTACCCGCCCAATGCCTTTGGCGTCTATGACATGCACGGTAACGTGTATGAATGGGTCGCCGACTGCTACCACAAGGACTACGTCGGCGCGCCCAGCGATGGCAGCGCCTGGATGGAGGCCGACGGCGGGCTTTGCCAGGCGGCGCACATGCGCGGGAATGACTGGGGTGAAGCGCCGATCTTCTCGCGTTCGGGCAATCGCAATGATCGCGAACGCACGGTACGTGGCGACTTCCTGGGCTTTCGTGTAGCGCGGGAGCTGTGACCTGGCGCAGGCCATCTGGGCGGGGTACCCGCCAAGATGGCCTGCGTGGCCCCAGGTTCAGAACTGCGGGGTGTATTTGACCGAGAACATGAAGTTGCGAGGGTCGCCGTAATAGTTGTTGGCAGTGACGGCCGCATACGACGGAATGTAGTAGACCTTGTCGAAGATGTTGTTGAAGTTGACCGCCAGGCTGACTTCGTCGCTGACCTTGTAACCAAGGCGCGCATTCCAGATGGTGAAGCCGGGCGAATCGAACTTGCGATCGAAGGCAACGGTACTGCTCTGGCTGTTGAAACCGCCGCCGACACTGAAGCGGCTGAAGTCACCAGGCAGGGTGTAGTCCGTCCACACCTTCACCGAGTGTTTCGGCGTCCAGGTGGAGAAGATCTTGCCCTCGTTCGTGTTGTCCTTGAGGTACTTGGTGGTGTTGTAGACGTAACTGGCCGACGCTTGCAGGCCTGGCAGCACCTCACCGTTGATCTCGGCCTCAAGGCCCTGGCTACGCACTTTGCCGGACGCTTCGGAGCATCTGGACCCATCACAGATTTGTGCGACATCCTGAACCGGCACCGCTCGGTTCTCGTGGTCATAGCGGAACAGGGCAACGCTGGTATTGACCTGGCCATCGTAGAGTTCACCCTTCAGACCGAGTTCGTAGTTGCTGCCAACGATCGGCTCGATCGTAGAGCCACCGACGCCCTTGGCACTCTGCGGAATGAAGACGTCCGCATAGCTGGCGTAGGCCGACCATTGCGGCGTCAATTCGTAAACCAGGCCCGCGTAAGGGGTGACGACACCGTTGTTGGCCTTGGAAGCCGGGCTGTCATACTTATAGACACCGGCCTCATAGACCTGAGAGTCGTAATCGTAGGAGTACCAGCTGGTACGCCCACCGAGGATCAGGGTCAGCGGGTCGGTCAGCTTGACGCGCCAGGTACCGTAGATACCTTTCTGCACGATCGTGTACTGGCTGTCGGTACGCGTGCCACGGGCCGCCAGGCTGTCGTAGTTCTCGAAGGGCAAGTGGTTGTCGAGATCGAAAATGTTCGCCCCGGCGCTGCGCACCACCGCCATGGTGTTGTCGCTGGTGAAGCGTGAGTAGTTACCGCCGAAGACCACTTCCTGGTCGAAGCCAAAACCGTTGAAGTCGCCATCGACGAACATGTCCAGGCCACGGCTGTGGGAGTTGAAATCAGTGGCATAGCGCCAGTCGAACAACCCAGACCCATCGTTGGCCAGGCCGGTCGGCGCTACCACGTAGGCGTAGGTCATTTCGTTGCGCTCGTTGATCGCCACCGCCGCGGTCTTGAACTTCCAGTGGTCGTTGAAGCGGTGCTCGAGGTCGACATACAACGCCAGCTGCTCAGTCATGCCGCGGTTCCAGTCGGAGCCGGTGAAGGTCGAGCGCGACAAGCCTACGTCCCGGCCATCACTGAAGCGCGGCAAACCGGCGACCATGGGCGTGAAACGCGTCTTGCGATCGCTGATGCCGACACCGAGGGTGGTGTCTTCAGACAGGTCGAAGTCCAGCGCACCGTAGACCTTCTGCTCCCAGCCGCCCACATAGTCGATGAACGAGTTGCGCGTATCGTAGTCGACCACGGCACGCCCACGGATGTTGCCCGCCTCGTTCAGCGGGCCGCCAACGTCAACCTGGGTGGCATAGTGGTCCCAGGAACCGGCCTGGGCGGTCAGGGTGACTGTCGGCTTGGCCTGGCCGCGCTTGCGCACGAAGTTGATCGCGCCACCGGGGCTGTTGGCCCCTTGCAGCAGCGCCGCGCCGCCACGCAGCAGTTCCACACGGTCATAGAATGCCGTCGGTTCCGTCAGGTAGCTGCCCAGCGCGTAGATGCCACGGGTCATGGGCACGCCATCGTACTGCAGCGAGTCGATTTCGAAACCGCGCGAGGTGATGAAGCCGCCGGTACCCGGGCTTTTGGCGAAGGTCATGCCCGGGGCGTTGGCCAACAGTTCCGTCAGGTCGGTGATGTTCTGGTCATCCATGCGCTTGCGGGTCATCACCGACACGCTCTGCGGAATGTCCTTGAGCTTGTGTTCGCTCTTGCCGATGGTGACGCCACCGGTGGTATACGAGTTGCTGCCTTCGGTGGTCACGCCCAACGTGTTGCCCGTGATGCTGGTGGTGCCCAGCTCCAGCGCCGAGGACGCAGCGCGCTCACGCCGCACCAGGGTCAGGGTATCGCCCTCCAGGCTGTAGCTGACCGGCAAGCCGCGCAACAGCTTGGCCACTGCCGCGTCGACGGTGTAGCTGCCACGCACTTCATTGCCACGCAGGTCGGCCATTTCCGAGGCGTTGTAGATGAACTGCACATCGGCCTGCTCGCCAAGCGCACGCAGGGCGTTGGGCAGCGACTGGGCAGCGATGTCGAAGTTGACCCCCTGAGCCCAGACCTGGGCGGCCATGGGCAGCATCAATGCGGCGCCCAGCACCCCTTTGCCGAACAACGCCCGGGATGAGCGGGCGCTGATCGAGCGGGACATGCAAAGCGCCTTGACCAATGGTTTGAACTCGAAAAATCCTGCTGGCATGGTATTTCTCTATTTATATCGTGTAATGAAATCGTCCCGCGCCCGCCAACGGCCCCCAAACGGCCGAGCTGCCCATCCTCCCCCGGGCAGATCCCGCGACAGACGCCTGACACGCAAGTCAAAACGGCTTGCCACGTGTGGCTTTCAGCGCGCTCCTACATAAGACGCATCACCCTGGAAAATCCAGAATGAGAATTTTTTGCATTAGTATCTCGCCGGCATCCTTCCACGCAATCGGCACGGCAGTACGGGGGAGGCAATGCAAAAGACCCCAGGGGCGGGTTGCCCGCCCCTGGGCGTGGTGAGGCTCAGCGGCTCTTTTCCAGCAGCCGGGCTTTTTCTTCAGGGCTCATGCTGTCGAGCCGCAGACGGGCCTGGGCCAGCTTGAGCAACTGGCCAGGGTTGGCTTCGCGCTCGCGCAGCGCCTGGGCAAGGGTGGCAACCGTAGCGTGGTCGAAGATGACGCCTGGATTGATGTCGCACTGCAGCAACTTGCGAATACCTGCCGCCAGCTTGATGACCAGCAGCGAATGCCCGCCCAGTGCAAAAAAGTCCTGCTCGATGCCCACTTGCTCCAGCCCCAGCAGTTGCGCCATGCGCTGCGCAATCACGGTTTCCAGTGCATCACGCGGGGCCAGCAGCCCCGCCGCAGGTTCATTGCCCACCTGCCGCAACGCTTGCCGGTCGAGCTTGCCGTTGCCCAGGCGCGGCAACCGCGGCAATGCCTGCAGGGTACGCGGCAGCATCACCGCCGGCAGTTGCCGGGCAAGGTACTCGCGGACCGCGTCCAGGGCAGCCGCCGTGGCCTCGTCGCGCAAGCTGACATACGCGCTCAGCGCTTCTCCATCACACAACACCGCCGCCTCGACCACCTGCGGTGCACCCGACAGCTGTGCCTCGATCTCCGCCAGCTCGATGCGGAAGCCGCGTATCTTCACCTGATGGTCGCGCCGGCCTTGCAGCTCGATAGCACCGTCCGGGCGATAGCGGGCCAGGTCGCCGGTGCGGTAAAGCCGCTCGCCCGTCACGAACGGGCTCTCGACGAACGCCGGCGGGTCACTCTGCACATCTTGCAGGTAGCCGCGACACACCTGCTGCCCACCGACATACAGTTCGCCCAGCACGCCGGTGACCGCCAACTGCAAGTGCTGATCCAGCACATAGACCTGGTTGTTGGGCAACACCTGCGACAACCCGAGGGTGCCGGTCGGTACCGCCCGAACCGGGTGCACCATGACCCCGACCGTGGTTTCGGTCGGGCCGTAATGGTTGAACAGCTTGCAGTCCGGACGTATCTGCAACAGGCGCTGCAGCAACGCCGCGCTCGGGGCTTCCCCGCCCAGGATGACGGTGGCCGGTACTGCCGGTGCCTTCGACTCCAGCAGCGCGCTCAGGTGCGACGGCACGATCTTCAGGCAGTCGATTGCCTGCTGCTCGAGGTACGCAGCAAACAGTTCAGCATCCTTCATCACCTCGTCGGCGGCCACGTGCAGTGTCGCACCCACATACAAGGCTGCGAACAGCGTCGTATGGCCAAGGTCGGCCGACACCGTCGAGCCGAATGCGAAGTGACGACAGCCCTCCAGCGCCAGCGTGTGGCACACGCCTGCGGTGTAGTTCAGCAGTTGCCGGTGCTCGACCACCACGCCTTTGGGGGTGCCTGTCGAGCCCGAGGTGAACAGGACATAGGCGGCATCGCTGGCGCTGGCGGCGTGCGGTTGCAGCCGTGCAGTGTCAACCGCCAGCGGGTACAGGCTGTCGAGGCTCAGCGCCTCTATGCCCTGCTCACGCAGGCTGGCCACCGCTGCCGGTTCGACCAGCACCTGCGTGGCGCCGGCCTGTGTCATCAGGCGCACCTGCCGGGCAACGGGCCAGTGCGGCTCCAGCGCCAGGTAGGCTGCGCCGACACGCCAACTGGCCAACATCGCCACAACCCAGTCCAGCGAACGCGGCAGCGCCAGTGCCAGCACCGCCCCGGGTTGCACGCCAGCCTGCTGCAGCGCCAGCGCCAGGCGCTGCACTGCCAACTCCAGTTGGGCGTAACTCAGGCCCGCGTCACCTGCGACCAGTGCCAGCGCGTCGGGGGTGTCGATTGCCCACTGGCTGATCTGTACCGCCAGTGATGTCGCGGCCAGTGGTTGCGGCGCGGGGTTGATCGACAGCAGGCGCTGGCGCTCGGCTTCACCCAGCAGGTTCAACTGCCGCAGCGGGCGGTCCGGCGCCTGGACGATGCTGCGCAGCAATTCAATGTACTGCTCCAGCAGGCCTTGCATGCCGCGCGCACTGTAGCGCCCGGCCAGGTAATCCAGGCTCACGGTAATCGGTTGGTCAGCACCCGCTGCTGGGCAAATGCGCAGCTGCAGCTCGATGCCCGCCGGCAGGCGTGGCGCCAGTAGCTCGCCCTGCCAGCACAGCCCGCCGGCAACCTGCGGCGCGAGCGCCGGCGTAGTGGAAAACGCCACGGTCGGCACGGCTGTGGGCACCCATTCCGGTACCCAGTACTCCTGCCACGCCACATGCTGCTCCAGCGCGGCGCCGAGCGCTGCAAGGTGCTCGCCGAAACGGGTTTCGTCAGCCCACTGCAGGCACAACGGCAATAACTTGCTGAACGACCCCGCACTGTTCGCGAAGTAGTCATAATCCTGTCGCGCATCGTGCTGCCAGGCGCCCAACAACCGGTTGCTGTCGCCAAGCCGGCCCAGCAAGGCCCACCAGGCCGCCTGCAGCAGCGTGTCCAGGCTGGCCTGACGGGCGTCGGCCAGGCGTTGCAACTGCCCCTGCAAGGCCAGCGGCAGATTCACCTGATGGTGTGCCTGATGCGTCGCTGGTTGGTCCTGGCGATAGGCTGGCCAAGGCGCGCTCATGCCCTGCTCCGTTGGCATCAGGTGCCCTTGCCAGTAGCCACGGGCTGCCGCTGCATCCTCATCCTGGGTCACTTCGGCACGCCACTCCAGATACTGCCCGAAGGCTTCAGGCAGGTCTTCATCCGGCACGGCTGGCGTGTCATACAACGCCGCCAGGTCACGGTACAGCATGGCCATGCCAGCCGCGTCGCAGGCAAAGCCCGCCACCCCAAGCCATAGATGCCATTGCCCGGCATCGGCGGCCGGTACCAGCAAGGCCTGGGCGGCTGGCAGCTGGTCGATTTCGAAGCGCTGCTGCAACCAAGGCTCGAGCAGTGCCGGCGCACCTGCCTCGGCCTGCACTGCCAGCGTCAGGGCTGGCCGCCGGGCGCCGATGAACTGGCGCATGCCGCGGTATCCCGGGGCAGTGCCCAGGCGCCCGGCCAATATCGGGTGGCGCTCGACCAAGCGCTCAAGCGCCTGGCTCAGGCGCGCCGGGTCCGGCCGGCCCTGAACGCTGATCTTCAGCAGCGTCGCGGCCTGTGACCAGTCCGGGCAAGCGGGCAAGGCATCGAGCCAGTGTTGCTGGTCGACGGTCAGGGCAAAACCGATGTCCTCGGCCTGGTCTACGTAACTGTTCATTCCTGGGCCTCCTCGGTCGCCATCACCTGCATGGCCGCAGCCGCCTCCAGCGCGGCCCGGTCGAACATGTCGCCCATCGCCACGACGATCTTGCGCGGCCCCTCGTACGGGTCACGGGCATGCGCCGCCAGCATGTTGTCGACCAGGATCACGTCGCCTTTCTGCCATTGGAACCGCACGGCACAGGCTTCATACAGCTCGCCGATCAGTTGCATGTCCTGATCGGGGATCGGCGAACCATCGCCGAAGTACACATGCCGTGGCATGCGCTCCAGGCCGAACATGGCCAGCAGGTCTTCACGCGCATCCGGCTCCAGCCAATAGATGTGGTGCAGCTGCACCTGGTTGAAGAACGAGCGTGCGCCGGTGATCGGGTGCGTGATGATTGCCGGGCAGCGGGTGCGGGTCTGCAACTCGTCGTTGTCCAGCCAGCGCCATTCGATGCCAGCGGCACGGCAACGGGCCTCGACCTCGGCGCGGTCATCGGTGCGGAAGAAATGCTGCCATGGCACGTCGAGCTTGTCGGCGAACGTGCGCACATACAGCAGCCCTTTGTCCTCGAGGGTTTGCCGCAGTGCCTGCGGCAGCTTTTCGTACATCAGGCGGCAGTCGACCACCGGCGTGGCACCGCCGACCGGCGAAGGCTGCTCGCAATAGAACATCTGCTTGCGCGGCCAGCTGTCCTGGTGCGCACTCTCGTTATGGAACAAGATCATTTTGGTTTCCGGGTACGGCGTGGAGCGGTAGGTGTTCTTGCCCCCCTCCTTCTTCGGCAGGTCACCGTATTGACCGTAAAGCCCCGGCTGTACAGCTTCGGCGAATGCTTCAAACCCCTGGATACCCTCCAGGGCAAAGCCGCGGAACAGGATCCCGGCATGCTCGCCCAGCTTGCGCTCGACCAGCGGCCGGTTGTTGCGCACCCACTCGATCAGGTCGATCGATGCGTCGCCAGGCTCGACGAGCAACGGGAACAGCTGGCCTGGTACCAGCAGCGACTCGCGCACCGCCGCCCGTGGCGGTGCAGCTGCAGTGGCGCCGGCAGAGCGCTTGAGGAATTTGCCCAGCTTGTCGGCCTTGCTGGCCGGGGCGCTTACCGGTGTGCTGCCAGCCAGGGCGCCACCCTGTAATGGAACGTTCATCGCTTGCCACCTCATATCCTGAACACTGACGATCTGTTCGAGCATCGCGATCCATGCGCTGACGAGTCGCTGGATATGCTCTTGCCTGAAAAGCGTTGTCGCAAACTGCCAGTTGCCACTGAGCTGCCCGGCCTCCTGTTCGATGAACAGGGCCATGTCGAACTTCGAATACAGCGCCGGGGCGGGCAGCGCCTGCACGGTAATGTCGGCCAGGGCTTCGCTGCGTACGGGCAGGTTGTTCATCACGAACAGCACCTGCACCAGCGGGTTCATGCCGCGCACCCGCGGGGCGCCATGGGCCTCGACGATCATGTCGAACGGCAGGTCCTGATGCTCCAGGGCCGCGAGCAAGGTGCGCTGGGTGCCCTGCACGAAGTCACCGAAGGCCAGCCCATCACTCACCCTGGAACGCAGCGGCAACACATTGACGAAGAAGCCGATCAGGCCTTCCAGTTCGCTGTGCTGCCGGCCTGCGGTGTCGGCCCCGACCAGTACGTCGTGGGCACCGCTGGTCTGGTGCATCAACCACTGGAACGCTGCCAGCAGCGTGCTGTACAGGGTCACCCCGGCCTTGGCCGCGAACTGGCCAAGCGCATCGGTCAATGCCGGCGACAGGCTGAAGTCCACCGCACCGCCAGCATGGGAGGCCTGCTCGCTGCGCGGCTGTTCCAGTGGCAGCTCAAGGTGGCCGGTATGGCCCGCCAAGGCCTGTTGCCAGTAGCTTGCCTGGCGCTGCAGCTCACCCGCCTGCTCGAGGGCCTGCTGCCACAAGGCAAAGTCTGAATACTGCAGCGGTAACGGCGCCAGAAGGTGGGTCTGCCCTGGGGCGCTGTGACGGTAGATTTCAACCAGGTCGCGGACCAGCACGCCCATCGACCAGCCATCGGAGATGATGTGGTGCATGGCGAAGAACAGCACATGTTCCTGGTCTGCCAGGCGCGCCAGACGGCAGCGCAACAACGGCGCATGCTCCAGTGCAATCGGTGTGCTGGCGTTGGCCAGGGTGGCGTCGGCAATGCACCGTTGCTGCTCCTGCGGGCTGAACCCGGACCAGTCGTCGAGGGTGATATCCACCTCGATCCGGTCGGCAATCAGCGCCAGCGGATCACCCTCGTCGTCCTGCACGTAGGCCGTACGCAACACTTCATGTCGCTGCGCCAGCGCGTTCAGGCTGTTGCGCAACACCTCGACCTGCAGCGGCCCTTGCAGGCGCAGGGCCAATGGCATGCCGTAGGCAGCACTGCCCCCGGACAATTGCTCGGCAACCCACAAGCGCCGCTGCATCAACGACAACGGTGCGGTGGTTTTTTCGCCATGGGCCAATAGCTCGACACCGTGCGCGGTCGCAGCCTTGCCAGCGCCGCCGAGCGCTGCCAGCAGGCGCTCCAGCACCGGGTGATCGAACAGGTCACGCAACGTCACTTGCACACCCGGCAGCTTGCGCATCCGCGATACCGCCTGGGTCGCCAGCAACGAGTGACCACCCAGCTCGAAGAAGTGGTCGCCAAGGCCCACCCGCTCCAGGCCGAGCACCTCCTGCCAGATACCCGCAACGTGCTGCTCGAGCGGGGTTTGCGGCGCCCGGTAGGCCTGCTGCAGGGCGCTGTTGTCGGGCTTGGGCAACGCCTTGCGGTCGAGCTTGCCGTTGGCCGTCACCGGCCAGA
>NZ_BCBP01000109.1:0-13574 GCF_001753955.1 Pseudomonas sp. NBRC 111139 | reverse complement strand
GACCGACGGGCTCGCCGTCAGGGTTGCAGTGGTGGTGTCGATTGTATCGGTCACTTGGGTAACCGCTGGCGTTTGCGGCAATGTCACCGTCAGCCCGCCACCCCCGGTACTGCCGGTCACGGTCGCCGAAATCTGGCCCCCGTCGATGTAGGGCGTGTCGTTTGCCGGAACTACGACGTTGACACTACCACTGGTCTGCCCAGCCGGAATAACGATCACGGCACCGTTGGACAGCGTAATTACCAGGTTGGTGGTCGGCGCCTGACCAACGGTGGCGGTATAAACGATTACGCCACCCGCTTCACTGATAGAAGGGGTTGCGCCAAGCGTCAGCTCAGTAGCAACGTTGGTATCCGTAGGTGTGGTCACCAGGTTGTTGCCGTTAGTGTCCAGCAGGCCCACTTCTTCGTTATCGAGTACGCCCGCAAAGCCCAGCCCGTCAGTCGGGAAACCAACCGTCGGGTCAACACGGCCAGCCGTTTCTTCGAGCATCACGAAGCTGTGGCCACCGCCCAGCGCACCACCACCCGCTGATGACGGGCCAGCGGCGGTAGCTTCAAGCTCAGTAGTCGGGTCAACACCAGCAGCAATAGCCTGCTGCAGCTCTTCCACCGAAGGCGCGGCCTGGGCTGCCGCCTGGCTCAGGTCGGTGCTGCTGTCAGGCGCATCGGCGCTCCATTGGCTGTCACGGCCCAGATCGAGCGTACGGCCATCAGCCAGCTCCAGAGTAACTGCGCCACCAGGACCGGTGAGCACTTCCTCACCGGTCAACAGGCGGTCACCTTCGATAAGTACACGCCGGATGCCCTCTGGGGATACCGCAATAACCTGGCCGACAATGCTTTTGACGATGGCTACAACGCTGCTCATTGGACTCTCCGTGTGACCCGATGGGTACTTCCCTGCCAGAGCGGCGCTTGCTAGCCACTTCAGGCGGAACTATGTCGATGATCTCTTGACGATTTTTGACGTCAATATTCCGTCTATAACTTTTTGGAATTGCCTAACTGCCAAACTATTGACCTTATACATGCCATCCTAAACAATCGGCAATGTAATGTCACATTGATATTTGTACCTTAGCCAAGCGTTTCCTTAGGACAAATGTCTTACATCATCTAAAGGGTGTTAAGCCGTCAGCTCCAGCACTTTTTCATACACCTCAACACCCGTAAATCATGCGGCGAGACTGTCCTCCTTCGGCAATGTCAGCATTACTGGCGTCAATATCCAGATCACTGTCAAATGCCCGGACACTGATTGCCGAATAAGCACAAACCTTGCCGGAATGCGGCCAGGCAGAGGTCGATAACCAGCATGACCCGGGAGCGCTTGCTCGCTCGAGGCACACCAGGCTTTCAACGCTGCGCAAGCCACAAGCAGCGATTTGTCGCAAATCAAAGACATGGCGTACGAGTGCGCAAATACTGGCCTCCCTATCATGGGAAATCGCTTGCGAATATTGAATGCAAGAAAGCAAAGGATCTGCTTTCTATAGATGAATTTTGACTAACAAGCCACGGATATGCGCCAACAAACCAGCGCCTGTTTACTGACAATGACTAAGCTGGAACCCACAGCCCTTGCTTCCCTTGGCTGAGTGGCAGGCTATGCTGCAACAAGCCGGATGATGGCTGGATCAAAAATGAAACAATCATTGCCCCGCTAAGTCTGGTGAAAATGAAGCACGTAGAATTGTTTACTCAACACCGATTCAAGGCGAACATTGGCCAGCTGCTCAAGCACCGGGGCGTGATAACCCTAATCAGCACAGCTTTGCCGTACCAATAGAGAGCCAGGGTGAGCCGACCCGACCTTAACGACGGCACACCCACCCCACCCACCACAAGGATGAAGAGAGCGCCGCGTGGAATCCGAAGTCAGTCGAGTCCAACTCAGCCACGATCCACGCAGTCAGCATGACGATCCCCTGCTGGATAGTCTGCTGAGCCTGTGTGTCCTGCACCAGAAGCCCGCCAGCCGGGTCATGCTGACAACAGGCCTACCGCTACCCGCCCAGCGCCTGAGCCCTGAACTGCTGCCCCGCGCTGCAGCCCGGGCAGGCCTGCAGGGGCGCCTGCTTCAGCGAAAGCTGGAGCAGATCCCAAGTATCGCCATGCCGGCCATGCTGCTGCTCAAGGAGGGCCGCAGCGCCGTCCTGCTCGGCTGGGAGAACGATGACACCGCGCGCCTGCTACTCAGCGAGAGCGACGGTGGCGAGGTGCACGTCAGCCGCGAAGCACTGCTAAGCGACTACAGCGGCCGCGTGTTCTTCGCGCAGCCGCAGCACAAGTTCGATGTCAACCACGGCAACCTCATCCCACGCGCGAAGTCGTGGTTCCGCGACACCCTGCTGCGCAGCAAGTGGTTGTATATCGACGCTATCGCCGCCAGCCTGGTGATCAACCTGATCGCCTTGGCCGCGCCGCTGTTCGTGATGAACGTGTATGACCGGGTGGTGCCAAACCAGGCCACCTCGACGCTCTGGGTACTGGCCATCGGTATCGCCGGCGCGTACATCTTCGACCTGATCCTCAAAGGCCTTCGCGGCCTGTGCCTGGACCTGGCAGGCAAGAAGACCGACCTGATCATCTCGGCAACGCTGTTTGAACGTATCGTCGGCATGTCGATGAAGTACCGGCCGGCGCGGGTCGGCAGCTTTGCCCAGAACATTCACGAGTTCCAGGGCCTGCGCGACTTCCTCGCCTCGCTGACCCTGACCAGCCTGATCGACCTGCCCTTTACCATCCTGATTTTGATCGTCATCGCCATCATTGGCGGGCACCTGGTGTGGATACCGATCATCGCTTTCCCGCTGGCTCTGGGCATCGGCTACGCCCTGCAGCGGCCACTGATGGCGACCATGGAGCGGACCATGGCTTTGGCATCAGAGCGCCAGTCCAGCCTGATCGAAACCCTGGCGGGTCTGGATGCGGTAAAGGTCAACAACGCCGAAAGCGAACGCCAGTATATGTGGGAGCAAACCCTCGGCACCCTGAGCCGGCTGGAACTGCGCGTGAAAGTGCTGTCGAGCCTGGCGATGAACATCACCCTGCTGATCCAGCAACTGGCAGGCGTGGCAATGATCTGCGTCGGCGTGTACCTGATCATCGACGGCAACCTGAGCATGGGCGGCCTGGTGGCTTGCTACATGCTCAGCGGCCGCGCCCTCGGCCCGTTGGGCCAACTCAACGGCCTGCTCGCCCGCTACCAGCAAGCCAAGGTGACCATGGTCTCCACCGACCACATGATGGATCTACCCCAAGAGCGCAACTTCGAAGAGCGCCCGCTGAGCCGCAAGGTGCTACAGGGCAGCGTCGAGTTCCGCGGTGTCGACTTCACTTATCCGAACCAGCAGAACCTGGCCCTGAAGAATATCAACCTGACCATCCGCCCTGGCGAGAAGGTCGGCATCATCGGTCGCAGCGGCTCGGGCAAGAGCT
The DNA here is from genome assembly GCF_001753955.1 of Pseudomonas sp. NBRC 111139. Classification (NCBI taxonomy): domain Bacteria; kingdom Pseudomonadati; phylum Pseudomonadota; class Gammaproteobacteria; order Pseudomonadales; family Pseudomonadaceae; genus Pseudomonas; species Pseudomonas sp. NBRC 111139. The sequence continues at coordinate 10,131 of NZ_BCBP01000109.1, read as the reverse complement.
CGCTGGCCAAGCTCATTGTCGGCCTGTACGAGGCCGATGGTGGCTCGCTGCTGGTCGATGGCGTCGACATTCGCCAGATCGATGTCAGCGAACTGCGCCACAACATCGGCTACGTCCCACAGGACATCCAGCTGCTGGCCGGCACCTTGCGTGACAACCTGGTCAGCGGCGCCCGCTACATCGAGGACGAATTGATCCTGCAGGCCGCTGAATTGGCGGGCGTACATGAATTCGCCCGGCTGCACCCCGACGGCTACGAGCTGCAAGTGGGTGAACGCGGGCAGAACCTGTCCGGCGGCCAGCGGCAGAACGTCGCCTTGGGCCGTGCGCTGCTTCTCAACCCGCAGATCCTGCTGCTGGACGAGCCGACCAGCGCCATGGACAACACCGGTGAAGAACGCCTCAAGCAGCGCCTGCAGGCGGTGGTGGAGGGCAAGACGGTACTGCTGGTCACGCACCGTGCCTCGTTGCTGTCACTGGTAGACCGGCTGATCGTGATCGATCGCGGGCAGATTGTCGCCGACGGCCCGAAAGCCGCGGTCATGGATGCACTGAAGAAGGGGCAGATCAGTGTTGCATAAGCTGGATATGGGGCAGTTCAAGGACGGCCTGCGGCGCTATTTCAAAGGCAGCGACTCGCTTGGCGGCCAGCCGCTGCCCGAGGTAAACAAAGCCCTGATCGAAGATGCACCGCGGGTGGTGCGGCTGACCATCTGGGGCGTGATCCTGTTCTTCGTATTCTTGATTGTATGGGCCAGCGTTGCGCCCATCGACGAAGTTACGCGGGGTGAAGGCAAGGCCATTCCCTCTTCCAAGGTACAGAAGATCCAGAACCTGGAGGGCGGCATCGTCGCCGAAATCTTCGCCAAGGAGGGGCAGATCGTCGAAGTGGGCCAGCCATTGCTGCGCCTGGATGAAACCCGCTTCGCCTCCAACGTTGGTGAAACCGAGGCTGACCGCCTGGCCATGGCCCTGCGGGTCGAACGTTTGAGTGCCGAGGTACAGGACAGCCCGCTGATAATCGACGAAAAGCTGCGTAAAGCCGCGCCAAACCAGGCGGCCAGTGAGGAGTCGCTGTACCAGAGCCGGCGCCAGCAACTGCAGGACGAAATTGGCGGCCTGCAACAGCAGTTGGTCCAACGCCAGCAGGAACTGCGCGAATACAGCTCCAAGCGCACCCAGTACGCCAACAGCCTTGAGCTGCTGCGCAAGGAAATCAGTATGTCCGAACCGCTGGTGGCAACCGGCGCGATTTCCCAGGTTGAAGTGCTGCGCCTGCGCCGTGCTGAAGTGGAAAATCGCGGTCAGCTGGACTCCACTGCGCTGGCGATCCCGCGCGCAGAGGCGGCCATTCGCGAGGTGCAAAGCAAGATCGAAGAGACGCGTGGCAAGTTCCGAAGTGAAGCGCTGACCCAGCTGAACGAGGCACGCACCGAACTGAACAAGGCTACCGCCACCAGCAAGGCGCTGGACGACCGGGTGCACCGCACACTTGTCACTTCGCCAGTACGCGGTATCGTCAAGCAACTGCTGGTGAACACCATTGGCGGGGTAATCCAGCCAGGCAGCGATATCATCGAAGTCGTGCCACTGGACGACACGCTGGTCATCGAGGCAAAGATCCTGCCCAAAGACATCGCCTTCCTGCACCCTGGCCAGGAAGCGACGGTCAAGTTCACCGCGTATGACTACACCATCTACGGTGGGCTCAAGGCCAAGCTAGAGCAGATTGGCGCCGACACCATTACCGATGAAGACAAGAAGACTACGTATTACCTGATCAAGCTGCGCACTGATCGCAGCCACCTGGGGACTGATGAGAAGCCACTGCTGATCATTCCGGGGATGGTGGCGACGGTGGACATCATGACAGGCAAGAAAACCATCATGAGCTACCTGCTCAAGCCGATCATGAAGGCGCGCTCGGAAGCGCTGCGCGAGCGGTGATAGCCGACCTGCTGGTTTCGCCATTGCTGTAGGAGCGGCCTCGTGTCGCGACAGGGCTGTACAAGCAGCCCTGCACATCGCTACGTGAACCTGGGGCCGCTATGCGGCCCTTTTGCGGCTCTAGGCTGTTCCTACAGCGGCGCGAGAGAGGCCATTCAGCGCCAAGGCGCAGGCTCACCCACCAGTTGCCCCTGAATCCCGCCTACTCCCATCTCCAGCAACACCAACCGCTCCCCTTCCGTCTCGACTCGCTCAGCAATCAGCGGCAGGTCGATGCTATGCGCCGCACGCTGGATCGCTTCGATGAACAGCCGCTTGTGCTGCTCATGATCGATGTTGCGGATGTAACTGCCGTCAATCTTCAGGTACGCCAGGCCCAAGTGCGCCAGGTTGCCAATCATGCTGAAGCGCCCACCGAAGCGTTGCAAAGCCAACCCGAAACCTAGCCCATGCAGGCGCCGGGTGAGTTGCTCCAATGCTGCCTGCTCAGGCAACTGCTCCTCGCCAATTTCAAAAACCAGCCGCGGGCCGAGCGCCGCATTCTGGCCCAGCAGCTCGAAAATGCGTTGAAGGGCCTTGGGGTCGGCCAGGGTGGCGGCGGACAGGTTCAACGCCAGCACCTGGTCATGCCCTCGCAGGTGCGCCAACACTTTCTCCAGCACCAGCACATCCAGCCGCGGCATCCAGCCGAAGCGCTCCAGCCAAGGCAGGAAGCGGCCCGCCGGCAAGGCCTCGCCCTGGCCATCGCGCAAACGCGAAATAACTTTGTGGTGCAGTACCCGTTGCGAGGAAGCGCACTCCATCACTGGCTGGAAGAACAACTCGAAATGCCCATTGATAAACGCCTGGTCGAGCCGTTCGTGCCAGGCATGCTGGCTATCTGCGGCAACCGCAGCAACACCTTGCTCAAGGCATACCCAGCCCGGCGTTGGCTGGTTCTCAGCGCGGGCCAGAGCCTCGTCGGCGAGCTTCAGCAATGCCTGTGGTGAATCACCAGGGCTGAATGGTGCCAGGCCTATACAAGCCACCGGGTCTATATCACTGGCCCCCGTTTCGTGCAGGCTCTGCAACGTTGCCTCCAGGGCCTGGGCAAGGTGTACGGCCTCCTCATGCACCATGCCCGGTGCCAGCACTGCAAATTCACCGCCGCGGCTGCGGGAAATGAGGTCGTTGGTTTCCGGGTAGCTGGCACAAGTACGACGCAGCTGTTCACCTACCGCTTGCAGCAACTGGTCGGTACGCTGGCCGCCAAGGCGGGCGTTCAGGCCAGCCAGGCCCTGAACCCGCAGCAACAGCAGGTAGCCGGCGCGCGCGTCTTCCAGGTTGCTTACCCGATTGTTCAGCTGCATTTCAAAATAGCGGCGGTTCGACAGCCCGGTCAGGCTGTCCTGGTAGGACTCCGCACGCAGCCGCTCACTGCGCTCGGCCTGCTCGGTGAACAGGGCTTTGAGTTTCTCGACCATCTGGTTCATCGCTTGCACTACGCGCCGTAGCTCCGGCGTGCGTGGCAACTCTGGCAGGCTGAGAAATTCGCGGCGAGCAATAGCGTGGGATTGCTCGACCATGTAGTCCAGCGGCCTCAACTGGCGACGCAACAGCAAAGCACCGAGCACGGCACTGGCCGCACCGCACAACAGCAACCAACCCAGGCTGCCCAAGGCACTTTGCCAAAGCTTGGCAATGGCGAACATCGGGTGGCTGATCACTTCAACGCGCGCGGCCTGCTGCCAGCCACGACTGACGATTGCATCGCCGCCGGCGGCCTCAAGGCCGATCAGGCGCACGAACCAAAGCGGCACACCGCCAGGGTCTGGCTCGGCATGACGCTCCACCAGCACGGCATTGGAACCCAGGTCGACGACCTTGATGCTTGCATAGTAACCACTGTCGAAAATCGAGCTGACCATCAGCTCGACCATCGCTGGGTCGTCGATATTCGGCGTCAGCGAAAGCGCCAGCGCGGTGGCCGCATCCTGGGCGTGCGAGCGCAGCTGGTTGACGTATTGGCTGCGCGAGCTTTCCAGGCTGACCATGAAACTGCCACTGAAGGCGACCACCAGGAACAGGCAAATGGCCAACAGCAATTGTTTGAACAGTGACATCTGTGCTCCTTCAGTAAACCGGCTCGGCCGGGAACCCTTCGGCCTGCATTTTCTTCAACAAATCCTGCCAGCGTGACAGCCGCTTGGTATCACCAACCTTCTTGTTCCCTGCGGCGCCCGTCAGCCACAACCCCTCGCCATTGAAGGCGTACACCGGCAGCAGGTCGGTACGCTGGCTTGCCGGCTTGATGGCATCCATCAGACTGTCCAGCACCAAAGGCTGGGCCTGTGGGCTTGAATAATAGGTCAGGACCATGTGTGCCCGGTTCTGCCGCAGCGCCTTGACGTAGGTGATGCGCAGTTTTTCGCTGGGGATTCCCATGCGCCGTAGACTGAAATATTTGGCGATGGCGTAATCCTCGCAGTCCCCTGCACCTTTGATCAGTGCCTGCACAGGTGTGGCCCAGTAGTCGACCTCATGCCACAGATCGATATCCTCGACATAACGCAATTGCTGGTTGAAGAAGCGGTTGACCACTTGCAACCGTTCAAGCTCGGTACCCTGCTTCTGCGTGGCCATCAGGCTCTGCCAGGCATCGATGCGCCCCTGCCCGGCACCTAGTGGGCCGTACAGAGCCTGCGACTTGCGGCTGATCTGGGAGAAATCCCAATCCGCGTGCAAGCCGCCCAGCAGAAGACTGCCCAGCAGCGCGGCAAAGCCGACATATCGCACTACGGTTTTGAGCAACCAGGATATCGCCACTGCGAAGCCCTGTTCAGACCAGTCGAAAGCAGCGATGGTGGGGCTTGCCACCGCAAAAGACAATGGCACCCTGCAATCACGCACCCGGCTGTCAGCCCGCCTATACTTTCTGCTTACATCTTTCTATAGGCAGCTTCCTTTGACGTGCGACTTCCTCCACCATAGCCGCGCTTTTGGGGCGCCCGTACCAGTGTGGGTGCAGGTTTGACACCCTCACAAGCTGTTACTAGTGTCATTGGATCCAATATAGTCATCGTTGAGGCAGGCGTCGCGTGGCCAAGAAAATCAAATTGAGCAATGTGCTGGCCAGCGAGCAGTTGTTGCCGCATCAGGCCCGTGCCGTGATCGAAGAACGCCTGCGCAGCGCCATTCTCGATGGGCGCTTGCCCCCTGGTACTGCGGTTCGCCAACAAGAGCTCGCCACCTTGTACGGCGTTAGCCGCATGCCCGTGCGCGAAGCCCTGCGCCAGCTCGAAGCGCAGTCCCTGCTGAAGGTGGAGATGCATAAGGGCGCCGTCGTTGCACCGCTGATCGGCGAGGATGCAGTGGACACCTATGCCCTTCGCGTATTGCTCGAGAGCGAGGCGCTGCGCCAGTCTATCCCGCTGCTTGATGCCAGCGACATCGCCAGCGCCCGCGGGTATATCCAGCAACTGGAGAACGAGACCAGCCACACCGAAATTGGCCGCCTCAACCGCCTGCTCCACATGGCGCTGTACAGCAAGGCGCCGAACAAGAAACTACTGCGCCTTATCGAGAACGAACTGAACGAGGAAGAACGCTTCCTGCGTTTCCATCTTTCGTCCATGGGCCTGGGCAAGCTCACTCAGGACGATCACAACGCACTGGTAGATGCAGCCAGCGACAAGCTGGTGGACGAAGCGGTAGCGGTGCTGGAACGGCACCTCAATGGCGGGGCGCGGGTGATCCGCAATTACCTGGATACGCAATTGGGGCGTTAGCCCATTACCGGCTTTACGCGGTAATTGATGGGTTGCAAATTAATCTTGCTCCGCCAACAATGAGACTAATTATCATTAACGTCCATTGATGCCGGCGCCCTCCTCCATGCCCAGCAACGATTCCGTGCAAACGCTCTACAGTGACCACCACGGCTGGTTGCATACCTGGCTGCGTAGCAAGCTCGGCAATGCAGCCGATGCGGCTGACCTCGCCCAAGATACCTTCGTCCGCTTGCTACAGCGTCGTGAGCAATTGCAGCTGAATGCTCCCAGGGCCTTCCTGCGCACGGTAGCGCGTGGGTTGGTGATCGATCATTGGCGCCGCGAGGAACTGCACAGGGCCTACCTGGAGGCTTTGGCCCATGTGCCGGAAGCCCTGGCCCCCTCAGTCGAGACCCGCGAGCTGCTGCTGGAATTGCTTGAGCGTATTGCACGCATGCTCGACGGCCTCAAACCCAAGGTCCGTCGCGCATTCCTGCTGGCTCAATGCGAGGGGCTGAAGCATCAGGCCATCGCCGAACAGATGGGGATCTCCGTGCGCACCGTTGAGCGCTACATCGCCGATGCGCTCTATCACTGCTACGTGCTGCGCTATGAAGACGACTGCTGAATCCATGACCGTCGCACGCCCTGATACAAAAACGGTCAGGCAGGCCATTCAGTGGATGCTGCGGCTGCGTGAAAGCGGGCACGATCCAGCTCTGCAACAACAGTGCGCGCATTGGCGCAGCAGCCACCACGAAAACGAACAGGCCTGGCAGCGTGTGGTTCACCTTCATCAGGACCTTGACCTGCGCGCTATTCCCGGTGCCGGGCTGGCATTGCAGACACTGGAAACCAGCCAGCAGCGCCTGCGCCGCCGACAGGCGCTGAAGCTGCTTGGCGGCGTTGTCATGGCAGGATCTGCGAGCTGGCTGGCCAAAGACCTCGATACTGTGAGTGCCTGGACGTCAGACTATGCCACCGGCACGGGCGAGCGACGCGTCTTCACCCTGCCCGATGGCTCACTGATGCAACTCAATACCTGCAGTGCCGTGGACCTGGCCTTCCATGATCAACAGCGTCTGGTCCGCTTGAAGCATGGGGAATTGATGATCAACTGCAACCCCCGGCATCCCCTGCTGGTACAAACCCGCGACGCGCTGCTGGAAGGCTTCGAAGGACGCTTTGTGGCCTATCAGGATAGCGACTGCACACGTGTCAGCGTCAGCCACGGCAAAGTGGCGATACACCGGCCTGGTACTGGCCAACTTCAGTGGATCGAAGGTGGCCAGAACTGGCGCCTGGATGCTCAAGGTGCGCACCGGCTCGCGCACATGGAGATGGATGCGATGGCCTGGACTGAAGGGTTGATCGTCACTCAGGACATGCGCCTCTCCAACTTCCTCGCGCAGGTCAGCCGCTATCGCCATGGTTACCTGGGCTGCAGCAATGAGATTGCCGACCTGCGCCTGTCGGGGGTGTTCCGCCTCGAAGACCCGGAACAACTGCTTCGGCTGCTAGCACAGACGTTGCCCGTACGACTTCGTCGACGTACACGCTGGTGGGTGCATGTAGAGAGCATGACCTGATAAGGCGTTATCGATTTCTGGCGGGTTTTGAATCCAGGTCCGGCTAGGACAGTAAGCAACACTTTCTGCCCTCGACACTTTAACGGACCCTTCATGCCTACCAACCCGGTGTTAACCCACACTTTCAGCCCGAATGATATTCGTCCAGTCCTGCAATCAGCTCACTTGCGCCACGCCATCCGGGCTGTTCTGTTTGGTACCGCCCTGGGCCTGGCAACTGCTCCGCAACTTTCCGTAGCGGCCGACACAGCCGAAGTGAGCCATGAATATGCAATACCGGCTGGCCAACTGACCGATGTGCTCAACAAGATCGCTCGTCAGGCCGGCATCACCCTATCGAGCACGCCTCAGCTGACCGATGGCCTGCATTCCAACGGACTGCAGGGGCAGTACACCACCGATCAGGCGCTGCGCCAGTCGCTAAATGGCAGCGGGCTGGAAGCCGTCAGCCAGGGGGGACGTAACTATGTGCTGCAGGCACAGCGTCAGAACGCCGCCCTGGCATTGCCAGACACCGACATCCGTAGTTTCTCCCTCGGCAACGCACTGGGCAGCATGGAGGGTTACAACGCCACACACAGCCAGGTGGCGACCAAGACCAGCATGCCCTTGGTGGAGACATCCCAATCGGTCTCGGTAGTCACTCGCCAACAAATGGACGATCAGGGCTCTCAGACCGTTGCCCAGGCCATGCGCTACACGCCAGGAGTACTGACCAACCCCTACGGTGCCACTCATCGCTATGACTATGTAGCCATGCGCGGCTTCAACGACGGATCGGTGGACAACATCTACGTCGATGGGCTCAAGTCAATGGGCGACAACGGCACCTACAGCACGATGCAGGTAGACCCATACTTTCTTGAGCGCATCGACATTCTCAAGGGACCGTCTTCGGTACTGTACGGGCGAAGCTCGCCGGGTGGCCTGGTAGCCCTGACCACCAAGAAGCCACTCTTTGCCCCTTACCATCAGGTTCAGGCCACGGTAGGTACTCAGGGCCAGCGTGGCGTGGGCTTCGACTTCAGTGGTCCTGTGGATGACGACAAACGCATTGCGTATCGCCTGACGGGTTTGGCGGATGCTTCCGACACTCAGTTCGACCACAACAAGGAAGAACGTTACGCCATCGCCCCTGCTATCAGTGTCGACTTCACCGAAGACACCTCACTCACGCTGCAGGCCTATTTGCAGCACGACCCTGACGGTGGGTACCACGGCGGTAACCCTGCTGATGGCATGCTGCACAAGCGCAACGGTTTGCGCCTGTCAGACCATTTCTTCGAAGGCGAGCCGAGCATCGACAACTACGAGCGCACGCAGCAATCCTTCAGCTACCAGTTTGAGCATCGCTTCAATGATGTGTTCACAGCGCGGCAGAACTTCCGTTATCAGGATTCCGACGTGTCGATGGACCAGGTGTACTCCGCCGGCTGGGCAGATGTTGACAGCAACATGTTAAATCGCGCCTATACCGGCGGCGACGAGCGTCTGCATTCGTACATCATTGATAACATGCTGCAGGCAGAATTCTTTACCGGGGCGGCCAAACACACCTTGCTACTGGGGGCTGACTACCAGCGGCGCAAAGCCGACGTGGCATGGCGCTATGGCACCGTCGGCCCACTGGATGCCGGCAATCCACAGTACGGCAATGGCAATCTTCAGGTACTGGGCGAGAACCGCTACCAGCGGCGCTTGCAACAAACGGGTGTGTACCTGCAGGATCTGGTGGAGCTGGACCAGTGGCGCTTTTCATTGGGGCTGCGCCAGGACTGGGTGAAGGTGTCCGAAGAGAACCGTGACAGCGACAGCAAGGTCAGTGATCAACGCTCCAGGTTCACCTCCCGGGCAGGGGTGCTCTACCTGTTCGAGAACGGCATTGCGCCCTACATCAGCTACTCGGAGTCGTTCAACCCGAACACCGTGTCCGACCAGCAAGGCCGGCCGCTGGCACCGACGGAGGGCACTCAGTGGGAAGCCGGCATCAAATATCAGCCACCAGGGAGCGACAACCTGTTCACCGCATCGGTGTTCCGCATCGAGCAGGAGAATTTGGCGTCTAAACAGCCTGACGAAGACTTCTATCGCCCTGTCGGTGAAGTCCGCTCGCAAGGGCTGGAGCTTGAGGCCCATGTACAGCTGACCGACAGCCTCAAACTGCTGAGTGGCTATACCTTCACCGATATCGAGTATTCGAAGTCAATGCCGAGCCTTGTCTCAGGCAACGTGGACAACAAGGGTAATTCGCCGACTCAGGCGCCGAAACAGATGCTCTCGCTGTGGGCCGACTATATCTTCCGCCAGGGGGCACTGGATGGCCTGCGGCTGGGCGGTGGGGTGCGATATGTGGGGTACAGCTGGGTCGATGCGGAAAACAGCATGAAGGTGCCTTCCTACACCCTGTTCGACGCCTCTATCGGCTATGACCTGGGCAAGGTCGGCCTGACGGGTGTGGATGTGCGCTTGAACGCCAACAACCTTACCAATGAAAGCTACATCACCTCATGTGCCAGCCTGAACTACTGCTACATGGGTGAAGAGCGCAATGTGAGCGCCACAGTCAGCTATCAGTTCTAACCGATATTGAAACCCGAAAAAGACAAAGCCCCTGTCTGCATCGCAGACAGGGGCTTTGGGTTTGAATCTTGACGATGACCTACTCTCACATGGGGAAACCCCACACTACCATCGGCGATGCATCGTTTCACTGCTGAGTTCGGGATGGGATCAGGTGGTTCCAATGCTCTATGGTCGTCAAGAAATTCTGTGTGCTGGCCCGTCCCTAGGACGTGCCTGCGAATCTCTGTAGTTCCTACTTAAAGACAAAACCCCTACCTGCATGT
>NZ_BCBP01000108.1:0-13575 GCF_001753955.1 Pseudomonas sp. NBRC 111139 | reverse complement strand
CCGCAGCCCAGGTCGAGTACCCGGCTGCCGGCGGGGATCCAGTCGTGGATGATTTCCAGATCGGCTCTCATGCTGTCCTCAGATGGCAATGCGGTTCATGTAGTTCGAGAAACCCTGCATGTAGCGAGGTGTGGGGATCAGGAAGGCATCGTGCCCGTAGGGCGAATCGATCTCCAGGTAGCAGACGTTCTTGCGCGCGGCCATCAGCGCGTCGACGATCTCGCGCGAACGGGCCGGAGAAAAGCGCCAGTCGGTGGTGAACGACATGATGCAGTAGTCTGCCTTGACGTGGGCCAGGGTGGCGGCCAGATCACCACCGTGCGTGGCGGCCGGGTCGAAATAGTCCAGTGCCTTGGTCATCAGCAGGTAGGTGTTGGCGTCGAAACGGCCGGAAAACTCCTCGCCCTGATAGCGCAGGTAGCTTTCGACCTGGAACTCGACGCTGTGGAAGTCGTAGTTGAGCTTGTCGCTTTTCAGCTCTCGGCCGAATTTTTCACCCATCGAATCATCGGACAGATAGGTAATGTGGCCGACCATGCGTGCCAGCATCAGGCCGCGCTTGGGGATCACGCCCTGGTCCTGGAACGAGCCTCCATGGAACTCGGGGTCGGTAAGAATGGCCTGACGCGCCACCTCGTTGAAGGCGATGTTCTGCGCCGACAGCTTGGGTGCCGAGGCGATGTCGACGCAGTGGCGTACGCGTTCGGGGTAGGTCATCGTCCATTGCAGCGCCTGCATGCCACCCAGGCTACCGCCGACGATAGCTGCCCACTGCTGGATGCCCAGGCGGTCGGCCAGCCGTGCCTGGCTGTGCACCCAGTCTTCCACTGTCAATACCGGGAACTCGGCGCCATACGGTTTACCGGTGGCTGGGTTGACACTGCTGGGGCCGGTGCTGCCGTTGCAGCCGCCGAGGTTGTTCAGGCTGACCACGAAGAAGCGGTTGGTATCGATCGGTTTTCCGGGGCCGATGCAGCTGTCCCACCAGCCCGGCTTGCGGTCGGTGGCGGCATGGTAGCCAGCGGCATGGTGGTGGCCGGACAGGGCATGGCAGATCAGCACGGCGTTGCTCGCGCTGGCGTTCAGGGTGCCATAGGTCTCGTAGACCAGTTCGTAACTGGCCAGTGAACGGCCACAGGCCAGTGCCAGCGGTTCATCGAACCGGGCGGTTTGCGGTACTACCAGACCGACGGAATCTTCGGGAAAGACAGTTGACATCGACCCTGCTCACGCTTGACGGAGGCGTAAGTCTAAAGAGCGCTACCCCCAGCGGCAAGCAAAGGCTTGCGACTGGGGGCACGCTGGCTCTGGCGAGCCTCAGATCATTCGCCACAGCTCTTGAGGCATGCCCGCGTAGGCGGCCAGCGGAGGCATGACAAACGACTGGATCACCTGGATCGCCAGGAAGGCGAAGATCGGCGAGATGTCCATGCCGCCCAGGTTTGGCACTAGGCGGCGGAACGGCGCCAGCACGGGCTCGCTGATTTGGTAGGCCAGTTCGGCCGCCGGGTTGTGGCTGTTGGGGGCAACCCAGGAAACGATCACCATGACGATCATCGCCACCCAGAAAATCTTCAGGAACAGCGAGGTGATGCCGATGATCGCCCACATCAGCAGGTGCAGGACGTCGCCGAAGGTACCGTAGGTGACCATCAGCACAAAGCCCATCAGCAAGGCCTGGATGACCACCGCCAGCAGTAGCGACGAGGTATCCAGCCCGCCAACGCTAGGGATGAGCCGGCGGATCGGCTTGAGCAGCGGTTGGGTGGCACGAACGGCGAACTGGCACAGCGGGTTGTAGAAGTTGGCCTTGACCAGTTGCAGCACGAAGCGCAGCAGGACGATGACCAGGTAAAGGCTGACCAGGGTTTGCACCACGAAAATCGCGGCGCCTGACAGTGCATTCATCTAAAGCTCCTTATTTGCCCAGTTGTTCGGCCAGCTCGGCGGAGCGCGTGGCTGCAGCCTGCAGCGCCTGCTCGACGATGGCTTCGAAGCCGCTGGCCTGGAACGACTTGATCGCCGCTTCCGTGGTGCCGGCGGGCGAAGTGACGCGGCGGCGCAGTTCAGCGGCATCGACATCGCTTGCAACTGCCATGCGCGCGGCGCCCAGGGCCGTCTGCAAGGTCAGTTGGGAGGCCGTTTCGCGTGGCAGGCCGAGTTTTTCGCCTGCCGCGGTCATGGCCTCGATCAGCAGGAAGAAGTACGCCGGGCCACTGCCGGACACAGCTGTCACGGCGTCCAGTTGCTGTTCCTGCTCCAGCCACAGGGCGGTGCCCACGGCCGACAGCAGTTGTTCGGCCTGCTGACGCTGTTCGCCGGACACTTCAGCGGTGGCGTACAGGCCGCTCACGCCTTGGCGCAGCAATGCCGGGGTGTTGGGCATGCAGCGCACCACCGGGCGAGCGCCCACCCAGCTTTGCAGGCTGGCGCACGTGATGCCGGCGGCGATTGAAACGATCAGCTGGCCATCCTGCAGGTTGGGTTGCAGTGCCTGACATACGGTTTTCATGACTTGTGGCTTGACCGCCAGCACGATGACGTCAGCGCCATCGATGGCCTGGGCGTTGTCCTCGAAGGCTTCAATGCCGTGCTCGGCCTGGATGCGACTGCGGGTCTCGGCGCCCGGGTCGCTGGCGCGGATCTGCGAGGCGTCCAGGCCCTGGGCACGCAGACCACCGATCAGGCTGGCGGCCATGTTGCCGGCGCCGATAAAGGCAATACGTGTCTTGCTCATGTCAGGTCCTTGTGGAAAAGAGTGAGTGAAGCATGGAATCAGGTGTTGCCGTAGTCGCGGGCGCCGAACAGGGCCGTGCCAATTCGTACCCACGTCGCGCCCTGGGCGATAGCCGCTTCCAGGTCGTGGCTCATGCCCATGGACAGGGTGTCCAGGCCAAACCCCAGGCCTTCCTGCAACTTGCGCAGGCTGGCGAAGGCGGCCTCCTGGGTGGCGCGGTCTTCGGTGGGTTCCGGGATTGCCATCAGCCCGCGCAGGCGCAGGTTGGGCAGTGCGGCTACGGCTTTGGCCAACGCGGGTAGGTCGGCCGGGGTGCAGCCGGATTTACTGTCTTCGCCGCTGACGTTTACCTGCAGGCAGATGTTCAGCGGCGCCAACCCGGCAGGGCGCTGTTCCGACAGGCGTTGGGCAATTTTCAGGCGGTCCACGGAATGCACCCAGTCGAAATGCTCGGCGATGGCTTTGGTCTTGTTCGACTGAATGGGGCCGATGAAGTGCCAGATCAAGGGCAAGTCGCTGAGGGCCTGCTGCTTTGTCAGTGCTTCCTGTAGGTAATTCTCCCCGAAGTCGCGCACACCGGCGGCATGGATCTCGCGGATAGCGCTGGCGGGCTTGGTCTTGCTCACGGCCAGCAACTGGACGCTGGCCGGATCACGCCCGACTGCCTGGGCAGCACTGGCGATACGGGCGGAAATCGCGGAAAGGTTGTCTGCTAGGGTGGACATGGATCGATGCCGGCAGCTGTAGGGTCTGCGGCATTCTACCTGCTTGAAGGCCTTTGGGGAGTCTCATGGATGTGACCGACCTGTTGGCCCGAGCTGTGGATGCGGGGGCTTCAGACCTGCACCTGGCGACGGGCCAGATTCCGATGCTGCGCCTGGATGGCGAGTTGCAGCGTATGGGCTTGCCGCCCTTGAGCCAGGGTGCCTTGAACGAGGGCATGGCGAGCGTGCTGGATGACGACCAGCGCCGGCAGTGGGCCCAAGGCGATGAAATGGACCTTGCGCTGGAGTTGCCGGCGCTTGGGCGCTTTCGGCTGAACCTGTTTCGCCAGTTGAATGGCCCGGCGGTTACCTTTCGGTTGATTCCGGGGCGCATTGCGACGGTGAGTGAGCTGGACCTTGCGGATGTGTTTCAAGCTGTTGCGCAATGCCGGGATGGCTTGATCCTCGTGGGCGGGCCGACCGGCAGTGGCAAGTCCAGTACCCTGGCAACGCTACTCGACCAGCTGAACCGCGAGCGGGCGCTGCACATCATTACCCTGGAAGACCCTGTCGAGGTCATCCATGCCAGCCAGCGCAGCCTGGTCAACCAGCGTGAGATGGGGCGCCATAGTCGCGGCTTTGCTCAGGGGCTGCGCAGTGCGCTGCGCCAGGACCCGGACGTGATCATGATCGGCGAGTTGCGCGACCTGGAAACCATTCGTCTGGCCCTGCGCGCGGCCGAAACCGGGCACCTGGTGCTGGCAACCGTGCATGCGCGTTCGGCGACCAGCAGCATCGACAGGTTGGTGGAGGTTTTTGCTGCCGAGGAAAAGCCGTTGGTGCGGGCGATGCTGGCCGAGTCGCTGCGCCTGGTGGTCGCGCAGGTGCTGGTCAGGCGCGTGGGGGGTGGGCGGGTGGCTGCGCGGGAAGTGCTGGTGGCGACGCCGGCGGTGCGTAACCTGATTCGGGAGGGGCGGTTGGCGCAGTTGTCTTCGGTGATGCAGGGCGGGGCGGCGGAGGGGATGCTGACGATGGAGGGGGCGTTGCGGAGGCTGAGGGAGCGAGGGTTGATCAAAGGCTTGTAGTACCTGCAAAGGCCCTTTCGCGGGCGCGCCCGCTCCCACAGGTATGGCGCTGCCCGCGAGAGCGACGCGGTACCCGTGGGAGCGGGCGTGCCCGCGAAGGGGCCGGTACCGGATAGCGCCGATCAGATTAACGCTTGGCCAGACTCAGCTGCTGCTGCTCTTTCGGCAGCACCCGTTTGGCCACCACGTAGTGCTTCTGCCAGTAAGGCTTGCTCAAGGTGTCGATACTCACCCGCTTGCCACGGCGTGGCGCGTGGATGAAGCGGTCGTTACCCAGGTAGATGGCGACGTGATTGACCCGACGGCTCTTGATGTTGAAGAAGATCAGGTCGCCAGGCTTCAGATCACCCTTGGCCACCTTCACCCCATGGCCCTGGGCCATGGCATTGGAGGTGCGCGGCAGGTCGACGTCGGCGACGTCGTTGAAGGCGTATTTGACCAGCCCGCTGCAGTCAAAGCCTTTTTTCGGGCTGCTGCCGCCCCAAACATAAGGGGTACCTAGCACATTTACCGCACGGCTCAGCACATCGCTGCTTTGCTTCGGCGACATGGCGGCGACATTCGCACCGCGGTTGCTGACGGCATTGCTTGGGCGGGCGCGCAGCGCGGTCTGCTTGGCGGGTGCGTGTTTCACCGACGCGTTGGTCGTGTAGCCGGTGAAACCATTGGGAAGACGTTGCTCACGATTGGTGGCGTGGGCGGCCAGGGGCAATAATAGGCAGAGGGTCAGCCATGTCTTGATCAAAGGCGGCATAGATGAAGCTCTTATGAATAGTTATGTGTTGGGCGCGCAACTTTATAACAGCTTTTTGATCAGTTATTGATCCGTTGGTCGATTGCCTAGGCGCCGTATGTCGGGTAGCGGCGAGAAAGTCACATTTTTTCTTAGAAAATTTTCGGATAACCCACGGGGGCTATGAATGAACAGTTATCAACAGGGGGTGCCCTTTCACGACACCCACAGCAAAACCATTGGCTACCTGCTGTGGATTTTCGGCTTCACCGGGTCCCATCGTTTCTATTACGGCAGGCCGATTACCGGGACCATCTGGTTCTTCACCTTCGGCTTGCTGGGCATTGGTTGGTTGATTGACCTGTTCCTGATCCCGTCCATGGACCGTGAAGCCGACCTGAGGTTTCAGTCCGGGCGTATCGACTACAACATCGCCTGGATTCTGCTGACCTTCCTGGGGGTGTTTGGCCTGCACCGGCTGTATCAGGGCAAATGGATCACCGCGATCATCTACTTCTTTACCGGCGGGTTGTTCCTGGTGGGGGTGCTGTATGACTTCTGGACGTTGAACAGCCAGGTGTCCGAGAGGAATGCGGGGCGGGGCTGACGGTACCGGGGCTGTTTTAGAGCCCATTCAGGGGCAAGCCAGCCCCCCATGAAAAAGGCCTTGTCGCGTCGCCGCGGCAAGGCCTTCTTTTTTACTGGCGGGTCTGCCGCTGTTGCAGCAACAGGTTGCTGAATCCGGCCCCAGCCAGCTGCTTCTGTGCCCCGGTCAACTGCTCGCGGTTGCTGAACGGCCCGACCAGCACGCGGTACCAGGTTTCATCCTTGACCGTGCCCGACTCCACTTTCACGGACTGGCCCAGCAGGATGATCTGTGCCCGTACCTTGTCGGCATCGGCCTGCTTGCGGAACGAGCCGGCCTGAAGGAAGTACTGCGTGGTCGCCGCCGGCTTGATCACGGGTGGTGGCGGTGGTGGGGTCTGGCCGAGCAGCGCCGCCTGCGCCCTCGCCGTGTCGATTTTCGCCGCTTCTGCTGGTGTCACCGGGGTTACCGGCTGAGCCGGCACCGGTGGCGTTTTCTCTGGTACGGCTTCCGGCGGCACAATCACCTCAGACTCCGGCAGCAGGGTGTAGAAGTCGTACTTCGGCTTCACCGGCTGTTGCGGGGTAGCTTGCGCGGGCTTGCCGGCTTCGGCCGTTTTCGCCGGTTTCTCCTGCTCGGGCTTGGTGCGCTTGATGTCATCGCCACCGGGTCCGAGCTTCATCAGGAACACGATGAACGCGCCTACGGTCAGGCCGACCGCCAGCCATACCCAGCCGGGGATCGGCTGTTTGGCCGGTGCCGTCTGGCGGCTGGCGCCGCGTTTCGGGGCAGGTTTTTTCTTGGCAGCCAACTTACATGCGCTCCAGGGTTTCCAGGCCGAGCAGTTCCAGACCTTGTTTGAGGGTGCGGCCGGTCAGGGCGGCCAGGCGCAGCCGGCTCTGCTGCTGCGAAGGGGTTTCGGCAGCGAGGATCGGGCAGTTCTCGTAGAAGCTCGAGAACAGGCCGGCCAAGTCGTACAGGTAGCTGCACAATACGTGCGGCGTGCCTTTTTCGGCGACGTTGTTGAGGATTTCGCCAAACTGCGCCAGGCGCGCGGCCAAGTCCTGCTCGTGGGCTGCGTGCAGCACGATTTTGCCGTCGACTTCGTCAAAGCCTTTGCCCAGCTTGCGGAACACGCCGGCTACGCGGGTGTAAGCGTACAGCAGGTAAGGGGCGGTGTTGCCTTCGAAGTTGAGCATCAGCTCGAAGTTGAAGCTGTAGTCGCTGGTGCGGTGCTTGGACAGGTCGGCGTATTTCACCGCGCCAATGCCCACCACCTCGCCGATGTGGCGCAGTTCGTCGTCGGCCAGGCTCGGGTTCTTTTCCTTGACCAGCGCGTAGGCGCGCTCCTTGGCCTCGGTGAGCAGGTCGATCAGCTTCACGGTGCCGCCGTCACGGGTCTTGAACGGGCGGCCGTCGGCGCCGTTCATGGTGCCGAAGCCCATGTGCTCCATTTGCATCGGGTGGCCGACGAAGCCAGCGCGGCGGGCCACTTCGAACACCTGATTGAAGTGCAGGGCCTGGCGCTGGTCGACGAAGTACAGTGCGCGGTCAGCCTTCAACACGTTGCTGCGGTAACGCACGGCAGCCAGGTCGGTGGTGGCGTACAGATAGCCGCCGTCAGCCTTCTGCACGATCACCGGCAGGGGGTCGCCTTCGCTGTTCTTGAACTCGTCGAGGAACACGCATTGGGCGCCCTGGTCTTCGACCAGCAGGCCCTTGGCCTTGAGGTCGGCCACCACGTTGGCCAAGTCGTCGTTGTAGGCGCTTTCGCCCATCACGTCGGCCATGGTCAGTTTGACGTTGAGCAGCTCGTAGGTCTTCTGGCAGTGCGACAGCGAGATGTCCTTGAAGCGTGTCCAAAGGGCCAGGCACTCGGGGTCACCGGCTTGCAGCTTGACCACCAGGCCGCGGGCGCGAGTGGCGAACTCTTCCGATTCATCGAAGCGTTTCTTCGCCGCGCGGTAGAAGTTTTCCAGGTCCGACAGCTCGTCGCTGGTGATCGGGTTTTCCTGCAGGTAGGCCATCAGCATGCCGAACTGGGTACCCCAGTCGCCGACGTGGTTCTGGCGGATGACGTTGTCGCCCAGGAACTCCAGCACGCGCGCAACGCTGTCGCCGATGATGGTCGAGCGCAGGTGGCCGACGTGCATTTCCTTGGCCAGGTTGGGCGCCGACATGTCGATCACCACCTTTTGCGCCGGGCCGGCTTTGCGTGCACCCAGGTGGGCGTCGGCCAGAGCGGCATCCAGGCGGTTGGCCAGGGCGTCGGTGTTCTGGAAGAAGTTGAGGAAGCCGGGGCCTGCAATCTCGACCTTGCTGATGTCGGCGCTGGCCGGCAGGGCGTTGATCAGTTTTTCGGCGAGGTCGCGCGGCTTCATGCCGGCCGGCTTGGCCAGCATCATGGCGATGTTGCTGGCGAAGTCGCCGTGGGTCTTGTCCCGGGCGTTTTCCACCTGGATCGCCGGCGACAGCCCTTCAGGCAGCACACCGTCGGTGACGAGTTGGGTGAGGGCTTGCTGGATCAGCTGGCGGATGGTGTCTTTCATGGGGATCTCTTTTCGACCGCAAGCGCGGTGAGCGCCTGGATGCGCAGGTGGAAAAACTGGGCATTATCCGTTGCCGGGAGCAGGTTGCCAACCTTTGGGCGGCAAGCTGGGGGCCACAAGCGGCAAGAAAAAGCGGCATCGCACCCGCCCGGCGCTTGCTTGCCGCTGGTCACTCGCAGCTTGCAGCTCAATACAGGTCTACCGGGTCGACATCCAGCGACCAGCGCACCTGGCGCCCGCTCGGCAACTGTTCCAACACTAGCAACCAGGCGCTGATCAGTCGATGCAACGGCGCCCGGGTATTGGCCTGTATCAACAATTGTGCGCGGAATCGTCCGGCGCGGCGCTCCATGGGCGCCGGTACCGGGCCCAGCAGTTCGATGCCCGGCAGGTGCTGTTCGGCCACCAGGCGCTCGGCGGTGGCACAGGCTTCGTCGAGAAAACCTTCGGCCTGCCCCGGCTTGTGTGCTTCGGCACGCAGCAAGGCCAGGTGCGAGTAGGGCGGCAGCCCGGCGGCTCGGCGTTCGTCCAGGGCCTGTTCGGCGAAGGCGAAGTAGCCTTGCTCGGTTAGCTGGACCAACAGTGGGTGGTCGGCCAGGTGAGTCTGGATGATGACCTTGCCGGGCTCTTCGGCCCGGCCGGCCCGCCCAGCCACCTGTACGATAAGTTGTGCCATGCGCTCGCTGGCGCGGAAGTCACCGGAAAACAGCCCACCATCGGCATCAAGGATGGCCACCAGGGTCACCCGCGGGAAGTGGTGGCCCTTGGCGAGCATCTGGGTGCCGACGAGGATGCTTGGCTGGCCGCGCTGGATGGTGCTGAACAGGTTGTGCATGGCGTCCTTGCGCGCCGTGCTGTCGCGGTCCACGCGCAGGATCGGGTAATCCGGGAACAGCACCTTCAGGCGCTCTTCGGCGCGCTCGGTACCGGCACCGACCGGGCGCAGGTCGACGTGGTTGCATTGCGGGCACTGGTGCGGCAGGCGTTCGTCATAGCCACAGTGGTGGCAGCGCAGCACGCCGGAGCGCTGGTGCACGGTCATGCGCGCATCGCAGCGTGGGCATTCGGACAGCCAGCCGCAATCGTGGCACAGCAAGGTTGGGGCAAAGCCGCGGCGGTTGAGGAACACCAGCACTTGTTGGCCAGCTTCCAGGGTCTGTCGGATAGCCTGCTGCAGCGGGCCACTGATGCCGCTGTCCAGTGGCAGGCTCTTCACATCAAGGCGCAGCATGCGCGGCGGGCGGGCCCCCCCTGCGCGTTGGTTCATACGCAGCAGGCGGTAGCGGCCGGTCAGGGCGTTATGCAGGGTTTCCAGCGACGGTGTGGCGGAGCCGAGCAGGATCGGGATGTTCTCCTGGTGAGCGCGTACCAGTGCCAGGTCGCGGGCGTGGTACCGCAGGCCTTCCTGCTGTTTATAGGAGCCGTCGTGCTCTTCGTCGATGATGATCAGGCCGGGGTTTTTCATCGGCGTGAACAATGCCGAGCGGGTGCCGATGATGATATCGGCCTCGCCGTCCCGTGCCGCCAGCCAGGCATCCAGGCGTTCGCGGTCGTTCACCGCAGAGTGCAGCAGGGCAATGCGCGCGTTGAAGCGTTGCTCGAAGCGCGCCAGGGTTTGCGGGCCGAGGTTGATCTCCGGGATCAGCACCAGCGCCTGCTTGCCGGCTTCCAGGGTTTCGCGGATCAGTTGCAGGTAGACCTCGGTCTTGCCACTGCCGGTGACGCCGGCCAGCAAGAACGCGCCGAAACCGCCAAAGCCCTCGCACACGGCGTCGAAGGCATCGCGTTGCTCTTCGTTGAGGGGGAGTTCCGGCTGTGCCAGCCAGTGCTCATGGCGCAGGGCCGGCAAGTGGCGGCGCGTCTCGATCTGCACCAGATCCTTGGCCAGCAGCAGGTCGAGGCTGTCCTTGTTCAGGTTGAGTTTGGCCAGCAGGCTGTGGGCCACGCCGTGCGGGTGCTGGGCCAGGGTCTTGAGGGCGTCGCGCTGGCGCGGCGCGCGGGCGATGCGCGGGTCCTCCAGGCGGGCGCCAGGGGCTATGTGCCAGAAGCGTTCCTGGCGCATTTCGGCGGCTTCACCCTGGCGCAGTAGCGTGGGCAGCGCCCAGCTCAGGGTATCGCCCAGGCTGTGCTGGTAGTACTGGGCGGTCCACAGGCACAGCTTGAACAGCGACGCGGGGATGGGGGACACCGGGTCGAGCAGGGCAGTGGCCGGCTTCAGTTTGTCGGCGGGCACTTCGCTCTGCGTGCACACCTCTATCAGCACGCCGATCATTTCGCGGCGGCCAAAGGGCACGCGGATGCGCATGCCAGGGGTCAAGGTCTGGCGCGCCATGCTCGCCGGCGCCTTGTAGTCGAACAGGCGCCGCAGCGGAGAGGGCAGGGCAAGGCGCAGGATGACGTCGGACACGCGGAAAGTCTCGGAGGGCGTTACAAGGACTGGCGAGCCTAGCAGACGACGGTCGGTGCAAGCGACATCTTGCGCTGACGGTGTGCTCTGGTATTATTCGCCGCCTAATTACGTGCGGTATTCAACAATTGGTGTTGGGTGGCGGCACGCAGCTCGAGGAAGTGACCATGAAAGAAGGTATCCACCCGAACTACGAAGTAGTTGCAGTCACCTGCAGCTGCGGTAACAAGTTCGAAACTCGTTCGACCCTGGGCAACGTCCTGTCGATCGACGTTTGCAACCTGTGCCACCCGTTCTACACCGGTAAGCAGAAAGTTCTGGACACCGGTGGTCGCGTACAGAAGTTCGCCGATCGCTTCGGCATGTTCGGTGCCAAGAAGTAATCATGCGCAGGGCGAATCCTTCGGGCTTCGCATTGTTGCTGAAGAAGGCGTCCCTTGTGGGCGCCTTTTTTGTGGGCGTTATCTGGCATTTCCCGGTCCTGGCGTTCTGCCCACAGCCGGATAAGCCCCAATGGGTAGCGGTACGACAGGTGGTTGATGGCGACACCTTGCGTCTGGTCGATGGCCGCAGTGTGCGGCTGATCGGTATCAATGCCCCGGAAATAGGCCGCAAGGGGCGTACCAGTGAGCCCTATGCCGAAGCTGCCAGGCGGCGATTGCAGGCCTTGGTAAAGGCCAATGACGATCGTGTCGGGCTGGTGCCTGGTGTTGAAGGTAAGGACAAGTACGGTCGCACACTGGCGCACATCTACAGCCGCAATGGCGACAATCTGGAAGCACAATTGCTTAGCGAGGGCTTGGGCTACCGCGTGGCCATTGCCCCTAATGTGCGTTTCAGTGGTTGCCAGCAGCTTGCCGAACAAGTAGCGCGCCAGGCTGGCGTTGGCCTGTGGCGGCGTTCGCCCGTAGTGGCTGCAAGCGATGTCAGGCAGTCAGGTTTCGCTGTTGTGCGTGGTCGTATCGAAGGCATCGAGCGGAATCGTGGTGGGGTCTGGCTTACCCTGGGCGGTACCCTGGTACTGCAGGTTCCCGCTCGTCTGCAGCGCAACTTCCCCGCCAGCTTCTTCGATAATCTCAAGGGACGCCAGGTCGAAGCGCGCGGCTGGGTGCTGGATCGTTCCCGCAGGGGTGGCCTCAAGCCCGGGCAGCGACGTTGGGTGTTGCCATTGACCGATCCAAGCATGTTGGAGCGCATTTCAGGTTAAAAGATGTAGACATTTCGCTGCGATATTGTACACACTGTTGGTCGTATGCCCCCGTGGGTTGTAGCGTAAAGTCGTAGGCTAAAGGCCTTGACACAAGTGACCGGCCAGTCTTGTGGCTCCCCGGCTCTTTGCGTATCCTCGGCGGTCCGTCAGAACAGTAAATAGCGGAATGCCCACCATGTCAGACCTGAAAACCGCCGCTCTCGAATATCACGCTCAACCTCGTCCGGGGAAACTGAGCGTTGAACTCTCCAAGCCCACTGCCACCGCCCGTGACCTCGCCCTGGCCTACAGCCCAGGTGTTGCAGAGCCGGTGCGCGAAATTGGCCGTGATCCAGAGCTGGCTTACAAATACACCGGCAAAGGCAACCTGGTTGCGGTGATTTCCGATGGCACTGCCATCCTCGGTCTGGGTGACCTCGGCCCACTGGCTTCCAAGCCGGTCATGGAAGGCAAGGGTGTTCTGTTCAAGCGTTTCGCCGGTATCGATGTGTTCGACATCGAAGTCGAATCGGAAAGCCCGCAAGCGTTCATCGACACCGTTCGCCGCATTTCGATCACCTTCGGTGGCATCAACCTTGAAGACATCAAGGCGCCTGAGTGCTTTGAAATCGAACGTACCCTGATCGAACAGTGCGACATCCCGGTGTTCCACGATGACCAGCACGGTACTGCCATCGTGACTGCCGCCGGCATGATCAACGCCCTGGAAATCGCTGGCAAGAAACTGGAAGAAGCCAAGATCGTCTGCCTGGGCGCCGGCGCTGCTGCCATTTCCTGCATGAAGCTGCTGGTAAGCATGGGTGCGAAGGTCGAGAACATCTTCATGATCGACCGTAGTGGCGTGATCCACGCTGGCCGTGACGACCTGAACCAGTACAAGGCGCAGTTCGCCCACGCGACCGACAAGCGTACTCTGGCCGACGCCCTTGACGGTGCCGACGTGTTCGTAGGTCTGTCTGGCCCGAACCTGCTGAGCCCAGAAGGCCTGAAGTCGATGGCTGCCAACCCGATCGTGTTCGCCTGCTCGAACCCGGACCCGGAAATCTCGCCAGAGCTGGCGCACGCCACTCGCAACGACGTGATCATGGCGACCGGTCGTTCCGACTACCCGAACCAGGTCAACAACGTACTGGGCTTCCCGTTCATCTTCCGTGGTGCTCTGGACGTTCGCGCCAAGCGTATCAACGAAGAGATGAAGATCGCTGCCGCTATCGCCCTGAAAGACCTGGCCAAGCTGCCAGTGCCGAAGGAAGTTTGCGAAGCCTATGGCGTTGAAGGCCTGGAGTTCGGCCGTGAGTACATCATTCCGAAGCCGCTGGATGCACGCTTGATCACCGTCGTTTCCGATGCTGTGGCCAAGGCTGCCATCGAATCCGGCGTGGCTACCCTGCCATATCCGAAGCACTACCCGCTGACCAGCGTGGATGAAGTGTTCAACGGCTGATTGCCGCAAGCGACATAAAAAAGCCCCGGCTCGCATGAGCCGGGGCTTTTTGTTGGGGCTTGGGAATGTGTCAGGGCTGCAAGGTGTTCGTCAGGGCACTTGTGGCGCCTATCAGATCGA
>NZ_BCBP01000107.1:0-13860 GCF_001753955.1 Pseudomonas sp. NBRC 111139 | reverse complement strand
GCAGCTTTTCCTGGTGGTGTCGCTGCTCAATATCGCGGTCAACACCTATATCTTCAGGATCGTGCCCGAGTTCACCATGCGCTTCCTGATCTGGCTGCTCAGCCATTCGATGTACCGCGTGCAGCACCGAGACCTCGAGCGCATCCCCGACGAAGGTGCAGCGTTGCTGGTGTGCAACCACGTGTCGTTCGTCGATGCGTTGCTGCTGGGCGGGGCTATACGCCGGCCGATCCGCTTTGTCATGTACTACAAGATCTACAACCTGCCGGTGCTCAATTTTGTGTTTCGCACTGCCGGTGCCATCCCGATTGCCGGGCGTAACGAAGACCAGGCGACGTACGAGCGGGCCTTCGCGCGGATTGCCGAGTACCTGGCTGATGGCGAATTGGTTTGCATCTTCCCAGAAGGCAAGCTGACGGGCGATGGCGAAATCGATGTCTTCAAGGGTGGGGTCAGCCGCATCCTCGAAGAAACGCCGGTACCGGTGATTCCGCTGGCCCTGCAGGGGTTGTGGGGTAGTTTCTTCAGCCGCGACCCGGCCAAGGGCTTCTTCAAGCGCCTGTGGTCGCGGGTGACCATCGTGGCAGGCGCCGCCGTCCCGGTGGAGGCGGCGCAGCCTGAAGTGTTGCGCGAACAGGTCAGCCGCCTGCGCGGCCATCTGCGATAGGGGGTTAGCTGGCGCTGACTTTCAGGCCGACGAGGCCGCAGACGATCAGCGCCACACTGACCAGCCGCACCAGGGCCATGGACTCGCCGAACAGCATGATCCCGGCGATGACCGTACCGACTGCGCCTACGCCGGTCCAGATGGCATAGGCGGTGCCCAGCGGCAACTCCTTCATGGCCAGGCCCAGCAGGCCCAGGCTGATGACCATGGCGCCGACGGTAAGGACAGTGGGTAGTGGTCGAGTGAAACCGTCGGTGTATTTGAGGCCGACGGCCCAGCCAACCTCGAACAGGCCGGCGAAAAACAGGATGATCCAGGACATGAGTGTGTCTCCATCGTTTGAATGATGGGGCCGTCCCCGGAATGGTCACGCGGTGCGTCGTGAGGTCGTCCTCACAGTGGGCATCATGGTGCCTGTCTGCGGCCTTCCGGGCAAGGCCGGGCCTGTTGGCCAATTTCCATCCGTCGTTCACCGTTGCGGCCGCTACCGTATTCGCGGGTAAACCCGCTCCTACACAATTGGTGGTGGGCACACATCGGTGATTGGGCGCAGGCCGTCGTAGGCGCGGGTTTACCCGCGAAGAGGCCGGTGCTGGCAGAAAACAGGCCAGCACCGCCTCTCATACCCGTCAGACCCCTTGCGGAATCTCTTCACCACCCAGCGCCTCGAACAGCACCGGCAGGAATTCGGCAAAGGTCATCATCATCAGCTGGAAGCTGGCGTCGAACTGTTGCGCAGCCTCATCGCCACCGTCCTGCTCGGCCTGCTCCTGCAGCAGCTCTTCGAACTTCAGGCGCTTGATGACCATCTTGTCGTCGAGAATGAACGACAGCTTGTCTTGCCAGGCCAGGGCCAGCTGGGTCACCACTTTGCCAGTGCTCAGGTGCAGCTGGATCTCTTCGCCAGTCAGGTCCTGGCGCTTGCAGCGCACGATACCGCCATCTTCGGCGGTGTCGCGCAGTTCGCACTCGTCCAGCACATAGAAGCCTTCGGCGGCTTGCTGCGACTTGACCCAGTCGGTCATGGTGGCCACTGGCGCAATCTTCACCGTGGCCGGGCGCACGGGCAGCGAGCCCATCACTTCACGCAGGGTCGACAGCAGGTCTTCGGCGCGCTTGGCGCTGGCCGAGTTGACCAGGATCACGCCCAGGCGCGGGGCAATGGCAGCGAAGATCATCGAGCGGCGGATGAACGCACGCGGCAGGAACGCCTGGATGATTTCGTCCTTGATCTGGTCGCGTTCCTTTTTATAGACCTTGCGCATTTGCTCGGTCTCGATCTCTTCGACCTTTTCCTTGACCGCGTCGTTGACCACGCTGCTCGGCAGGATGCGTTCTTCCTTGCGCGCGGCAATCAGCAGGTACTCGCCGCTGACATGCACCAGGGGAGCGTCTTCGCCTTTGCCGAACGGCGCGACGAAACCATAAGTGGTCAGCTCCTGGCTGGCGCAGGGGCGGGCCGGCTTGCTGGCCAGGGCGGCTTCCAGCGCTTCAGGCTCGAACGGAACTTCCTGGGTCAGGCGGTAGGTCAGCAGGTTCTTGAACCACATGAGGGGCAATCTCTCCTTAATGCATAAGGCGGGCATTATTCTCCGAGCGGTGAATTGAGGCCAGCCCTGTCAGAGGGCCAGCAGTGCCTTATGCACGAAAGAATCGCCCGACAACGCTAGGTCTTTGAAAGGCCTGAGGTTTTTTTTGCAAAAAGTTTAAAAAGTGCTTGCCAGGGTGCGGGGCGCTCCGTAGAATACGCGCCACACCGAGACGAAGGGTGATTAGCTCAGCCGGGAGAGCATCTGCCTTACAAGCAGAGGGTCGGCGGTTCGATCCCGTCATCACCCACCACTCGATGTATAGCGCAGCGGTAGTTCAGTCGGTTAGAATACCGGCCTGTCACGCCGGGGGTCGCGGGTTCGAGTCCCGTCCGCTGCGCCATATTCCACTTCCAGGGCCCACTGAACACCCGGAAGTAACAAAGAAAGCGACCTTAGGGTCGCTTTTTTTGTGCCTGATTTTTGGTGTTTGACCGAAGTGTGAAAAAACTTCGATAAGTGCTTGCCAGAGCGCCAAGTCGCCCGTAGAATGCGCGCCACACCGAGAGACATGGGTGATTAGCTCAGCCGGGAGAGCATCTGCCTTACAAGCAGAGGGTCGGCGGTTCGATCCCGTCATCACCCACCACTCGATGTATAGCGCAGCGGTAGTTCAGTCGGTTAGAATACCGGCCTGTCACGCCGGGGGTCGCGGGTTCGAGTCCCGTCCGCTGCGCCATATTCCACTTCCAGGGCCCACTGAACACCCGGAAGTAACAAAGAAAGCGACCCTAGGGTCGCTTTTTTTGTGCCTGAATTTTGTACCCCTACCTGCACGCGTTTGCCGCAGCTTCAGCCACGCCGTTCCTCCTCCCGCAATGTCAGCACCTCATACCCACCCTCAGTCACCGCCACGGTATGCTCCCACTGCGCCGACAAGCTGTGGTCCCGGGTGATCACCGTCCAGCCATCCTTCAACTCGCGCGTGCCGCGGCCACCCTGGTTGATCATCGGCTCGATGGTAAACACCATCCCCGGTTTCAGCTTCATGCCCATGCCGCGCTGGCCAATGTGCAGCACCTCTGGCCCTTCATGCATCTGCTGGCCAATACCGTGGCCGCAATACTCGCGCACCACGCTGTAACCCGCCGCCTCGGCATGGGCCTGCACGGCATGGCCGATATCGCCCAGCGTTGCCCCAGGGCGCACCTGCTCGATGCCTTTCCACAACGCGTCATAGGTGGTGTCGACCAGGCGCCGGGCTTCTTCGCTGATCTTGCCGATGCAATACATCTTCGACGAATCGGCAATGTAGCCGCCCTGTTCCAGCGTGATGTCGACGTTGATGATCGAGCCTTCCTTGAGCACCTCATCGGCCTTGGGTATGCCGTGGCATACCACGTGGTCCACCGACGTATTGAGCGAGTAAGGGAAACCGTACTGGCCTTTGCTTGCTGGCCGTGCCTTGAGCGTATCGACGATGAACGCCTCGGCGCGGTCGTTGATCTGCATCGTGGTCACGCCGGGGCGGATGAAG
Source organism: Pseudomonas sp. NBRC 111139 (assembly GCF_001753955.1). Classification (NCBI taxonomy): domain Bacteria; kingdom Pseudomonadati; phylum Pseudomonadota; class Gammaproteobacteria; order Pseudomonadales; family Pseudomonadaceae; genus Pseudomonas; species Pseudomonas sp. NBRC 111139. The sequence continues at coordinate 10,127 of NZ_BCBP01000107.1, read as the reverse complement.
CTGTCGAGTTCGGTGAACACCTGGGCCAGTAGCTGGCCGGCGCGGCGCATCAGGTCGAGTTGGGCGGGGGTCTTGAGGATCACCTGGGACATGGGAGGAGGGCAGTTGCTCATGCTGGAAATTGCCCCAGCATAGCGCCTGGGAGCGTGAGGTTGCCACCGCATGGTGCGCAAGGCACGCCGCAGCACTGTCTTTGTGGGAGCAACTGTCTTGCTCAATTTCTAAAAGCGGGCGCGATCCCTGTGGGAGCGGCCTTGTGTCGCGAAAGGGCTGCAAAGCAGCCCCGGCGATACAGGGATAAAAGCTGAAATTCGGGGGCCGCCTTGCGGCCCTTTCGCGACACAAGGCCGCCCCCACAAAAAGCCGTTCAGTGCACCTGGCCCACTATTTGCTGAAGCCTCCTCACCAGGGCTATCAACGTCGACAGCCCGCAAAACCTCACGACAAAGGCGCCGTGTTGCCCCGCTTGCATCAGCATGCCGGGGCAGCCGGCGCCTTTTTGCGTTTTCCACAGGAGCCCGCCCATGGCCAACAGCGAAGTACGCAGCGTCTGCCCCTACTGCGGCGTGGGCTGCGGCATCGTCATGAGCGTTGCCGATGGCAAGGTCGGCAAGATCAGCGGCGACAAGCTGCACCCGAGCAACTTTGGCCGCCTATGCACCAAAGGCCTTACCGCACACCTGCCACTGAGTGCCAGCGGGCGCATGGCCGACGCCTATGTGCGCCAGCAACGCAGCCAGCCGCCAGTGCGCACCAGCATGGACCAGGCCATCGCTGCCACCGCCGAGCGTCTGCGCAGCATCATCGACCAGCACGGCCCGGATGCCGTGGCGCTGTACGTGTCCGGGCAAATGTCGCTGGAGGCCCAGTACCTGGCCAACAAGTTGGCCAAGGGCTTTATCCGTACGCGCCACATCGAGTCCAACTCGCGCCTGTGCATGGCCAGCGCCAGCAGTGGCTACAAGCTGTCGCTTGGCGCCGATGGCCCACCTGGCAGTTACCAGGACTTCGAGCACGCCGACGTATTTCTGGTGATCGGCGCCAACATGGCCGACTGCCACCCGATCCTGTTCCTGCGCCTGCTTGATCGGGTCAAGGCCGGTGCGAAGCTGATCGTCGTCGACCCACGTCGCAGCGCCACCGCCGACAAGGCCGACCTGTTTCTGCAGGTGCGCCCCGGCAGCGACATGGCCTTGCTCAACGGCCTTTTGCACCTGCTGCATCGCAATGGCCGCACCCACCCCGACTTCATCGCCCGCCACACCGAAGGCTGGGACGAACTGCCGGTCTTCCTCGACGACTACCCCCCCGAGCGCGTCGCCGCCATCACCGGGCTGGCCGAGGCCGATATCATCAAGGCCGCCGAATGGATCGGCAGCGCCAACAACTGGATGAGCTGCTGGACCATGGGCTTGAACCAGAGCATTCACGGCACCTGGCACAGCAACGCCATCTGTAACCTGCACTTGGCTACGGGTGCCATCTGCCGCCCCGGTAGCGGCCCGTTCTCGCTGACCGGCCAGCCCAATGCCATGGGCGGCCGCGACATGGGCTACATGGGCCCCGGCTTGCCAGGCCAGCGCTCAGCGTTGGTGGACGACGACCGCGCGTTCGTCGAACGACAGTGGCAACTGCCACCCGGCAGCCTGCGCAGCGAGGGTGGCGAGGGTACGGTGGCGCTGTTCGGGCAGATGAAAACCGGTGAAGTGAAAGCCTGCTGGGTCATCTGCAGCAACCCGGTAGCCAGTGTCGCCAACCGCCAGCAAGTGATCGACGGCCTGCGCAAGGCCGAACTGGTCATTACCCAGGACGCCTTCCTCGACACCGAAACCAACCGCTACGCCGACATCCTCCTGCCGGCCGCGCTGTGGGCCGAAGGTGAGGGTGTGATGATCAACAGCGAGCGCAACCTGACCCTGATGCCACGCGCAGTCGAGCCCCCCGGGCAAAGCTTGCCGGACTGGCAGATCATTGCCCGCGTGGCGTGTGCCATGGGCTATGCCGACGCCTTCGACTACCCCAATGCCGAAGCGGTGTATGAGGAAATACGCCGCTTCCACAACCCCTCAACCGGTTATGACCTGCGCGGTATCGGCTATGCCGAATTGCGGACACAGCCGCGCCAGTGGCCTTGTGCACCGGGCAGCGAGCAGCATCGTAGCCCGCTGCGCTACCTCAACGACGGCAGCAGCCAGGCGCTCCTGCTCGATGCCCGGGGTAGGCGGCCGGCACTGGCCTTTCCCACCGCCAGCGGCAAGGCGCGCTTCTTTGCGCGGCCCTGGTTGCCGGCAGCGGAAGTGCCGGACGATGACTACCCCATGGTGCTTAACACTGGCCGTGTGCAGCACCAGTGGCACACGTTGACCAAGACCGGCAAGGTGCCGGCACTGAACAAGCTGGAGCCCGGCCCCTACCTTGAGATTCACCCCGAGGATGCCGCCCGGCTGGGTGTCGCTGAAAAGGACCAGGTGGCCGTTCGCTCACGCCGGGGGCACGCCGTGTTGCCGGCGCGCATCAGTGACCGGGTCATGCCGGGCAACTGCTTTGCGCCGTTTCACTGGAATGACCTGATCGGCGAGCAATTGGCGATCAATGCCGCGACCTGCGATGCGGTCGACCCGCTGTCGCTGCAGCCTGCCTTCAAACACTGCGCCGTAGCCCTGGAGCGGGTCGCAGGCGAGCGCATCGACGCCCTTGATCTGAACACTGCCACTGTAGAGCCTGTCCGCATGCCGACCGCCACCCTGTCCCGTCTGCTTGGCCTGCACACCCTGCCGGTTCCGGTGCTGGCCGAAGAAGAGCGTCATTACCTGCAAGGTTTCCTGCTGGGCCTGGACCAGGCCCGCGCCGAGGGCGTACCCCGCCTGCCGGCCAGTGCGCCGCTGGCTGCCAGCCGTCGTTTGTTTGTCGACGGTTTGCTGGCCGGGCTGTTCGCCCAGCCTGCAACTGCGCCCATCGCGGCACAGGCCGCGCCATGGCATCAGGTGCTGTGGGCCTCGCAGACCGGCAATGGTGAGCAACTGGCCGAACGCTGTGCCGCGCGCCTGCGCGATGCTGGTCTGAGCGTGCAACTCAGCTGCCTGGAGGCGGTCAGCCCAAGCCAGCTGCAGGGTGTTGCCAGTGTGGTGTTGATCGCCAGCACTTTTGGCGATGGCGACGCGCCCGACAGCGGCGCGGCATTCTGGCAGGCCTTGCAGGGCGAGGAGGGCGCCCACTGCGCCGGGCTGCCCTATGCCGTACTGGCCTTGGGCGACTCCAGTTACGACCAGTTCTGCGGTTTTGGCCGCAAGCTCGACCAGCGCCTGGCCGAGCTGGGAGGGCAGCGCCTGCTGCAACGGGTGGACTGCGAGCCAGACTTCGACGAAGCCTTTGCCAGTTGGCTCGAAGCGTTATTACCTGCACTGGGCACTGCCGCGGCGCCACCTCCGGCGAGTGAACCTGCACCCGTATCGGCCTTCAGCAAGCAGCAACCTTGGATGGCCACCGTACTGGAAAACCGCCTGCTCAATGGCCCCGGCGCCAGCAAGGAAACCCGCCAGCTGGTCTTCGACCTGAGCGGCAGCGGCTTCAGTTACGCTGCCGGCGATGCCCTGGGCGTATGGCCGCGCAACTGCCCGGCCCTGGTAGAAGAGCTGCTGACGCTGATGCAGCTCGACGGCCAGGCGATGGTCGAGCTTAAAGGTCATGGCGCCATGCCATTGGCCGAAGCCCTGCAAGCACATCTGGAAATTGCCAAGGTCACTGCGCAACAACTGCAGGCATTTGCCAGCAATGCGCCTGACCTGCAGCGGTTGCTGCAGCCTGAATGCAAGGCCGAGCTGCAAGATTGGCTGTGGGGCCGGCAGCTGGTCGATGTGCTGCGCGCCTTCCCCCAGCAGTTGCCGCTGGCCAGCTGGCTGGAACTGCTCAAGCCATTGCAACCGCGGCTCTATTCGATCAGCTCCAGCCCACTGGCGCACCCAGGCCAGGTGCATCTGACGGTGTCGACGGTGCGTTATGGCGAACGTAAAGGCGTGTGCTCAAGCTTCCTTGCCGACCGTGCGCAGGTACAGAAAGTGGCGATCTTCCCGCAGGTGTCGAAGCACTTCCGCTTGCCCGAGGACGACAGCGTGCCGGTGATCATGGTGGGCCCTGGTACTGGCATTGCACCGTTCCGTGCGTTCCTCGAGGAGCGAGAGGCACGGGGGGCAAAAGGCGACAATTGGCTGTTCTTCGGTGAGCAGTACGCAGCGACCGATTTCTATTACCAGGAGCAGTTGCAGGCCTGGCAGGCGGCGGGGCACCTGCGGCTGAACACGGCGTTCTCGCGGGACCAGGCCGAGAAGATCTATGTGCAGCAGCGCATGCTTGAGCAGGGTGCGCTGTTGTGGCAGTGGCTGGAGGCGGGGGCGTATTTCTATGTGTGTGGCGATGCGCAGCGTATGGCCAGGGATGTGGATGCGGCGTTGCGGGTAATCGTCGCCGAGCATGGCCGGATGGATGCGGCGGCGGCGGCGGCTTATGTCGAAGGCTTGAGCAAGGCCAGGCGTTATCGGCGCGATGTGTACTGAAGTGCGCCAAGATGGGGTGTTGTGCACCTTGAATGTGCATTGGCTGGGCGTGCCCAGCGCAAGTGTAGGAGCGGGTTTACCCGCGAAGAGGCCGACCCAGGCAACCCAGGCAACCCACGCAACCCAATTGGCACGCTCCCTGCTTAACCTTGGATACAACAAAGCCCACTGATCAACGGCGATCAACCGGGCCCCCTACCGTGATGAATACAGGCAAAGGCGCCTGGAGCTTCGGCTCCAGGCGCTTTTTTTTTGATCGAGGATCGGCTTATGAAGGCAACAGCGAGCAGCGGGCAACGAGAGCGACTGGTCATCGTCGGCAACGGCATGGTCGGCCACCATTGCGTCGAACAACTGGTCAGTCGCGGCGCCCTGCAGCGCTTCGAGGTGCGGGTATTTGGCGAAGAGCGCCAACGCGCGTATGACCGCGTGCACCTGTCCGAATACTTCGGCGGCAGCTGTGCCGAAACCCTGGCCCTGTGTGAGCACGATTTCTACGACGCCAATGGCGTGCACCTGCACCTGGGTGAGGCCGTGCTGGAGATCGACCGTGAGCGCCGCGAAGTCGTCACTGCCGAAGGTCGCTATGGCTACGACCAACTGGTGCTGGCCACCGGCTCCTATCCCTTCGTACCGCCGATCGAAGGCTCCAGCGGCAATGCCCGCCTGGTCTACCGCACCCTGGACGACCTCGATGGCATTCGTGCTGCCGCAGCCGGTGCCCGCCGAGGGGTGGTGGTCGGCGGTGGCCTGCTTGGCCTGGAAGCGGCCAACGCCCTCAAGTCGCTGGGGCTGGAAGCCCACGTGGTGGAATTCGCCCCACGGCTGATGCCGGTACAGCTGGACGGCGAGGGCGGTGCCGCGTTGAAGGCGCAGATCGAAGCGCTGGGTGTGGGGGTGCACCTGGCGCGCGCCACCCAGTCGGTCAGTGCCGGTGAAACCTACCGCTACCGCATGAACTTCGACGGCGGTGAGCACCTGGAAACCGACCTGATCGTGTTCTCCGCCGGTATCCGCCCACAGGATGCACTGGGCCGGGGTTGCGGCCTGGACATCGCCGCGCGCGGTGGCGTGGTCATCGATAACCACTGCCGCAGCAGCGACCCACGCATCTTCGCCATCGGCGAGTGCGCCTCGTGGAACGGCAGTGTGTTCGGCCTGGTCGCCCCAGGCTACAGCATGGCGCGCAACCTGGCTGCGTTGCTGATGGGCGAGGCGGCGGTGGCGTTCACCGGCGCCGACATGTCGACCAAGCTCAAGCTGCTGGGGGTGGATGTCGGTTCGATCGGCGATGCCCACAGTGCCACGCCGGGCGCGCGCAGCTATCGCTTCATCGATGAAGCCAACAGCGCTTACCGCCGTTTGGTGGTGGATGCCAGCGGCAAGCACGTGCTCGGCGCGGTGCTGGTCGGCGACAACAGCTATTACGACACCCTGTTGCAGTACGCCCAGAACGGCATCGCCCTGCCGGCCGACCCGGCAGCGCTGATCCTGCCGCAAGGCGGTGGTGCGCCGGCGTTGGGCGCCGATGCGCTGCCCGACAGCGCGACCATCTGCTCCTGCCACAACGTCAGCAAGGGGGCGGTGTGCGCCGCGATCGACAGTGGCTGTAGCGACTTGGCTGCGGTCAAGGGCTGCACCAAGGCCGCGACCGGCTGCGGCGGTTGCGCGGCCCTGCTCAAGCAAGTCTTCGAGCACGAACTGACGGCCCGCGGCGTGGCGGTGGACAAGAGCCTGTGCGAGCACTTTGCCTACACCCGGCAGGAGCTGTACGGGTTGGTGCGGGTGGAGGGTATCCGCACCTTCAGTGAACTGCTCGAGCGCCATGGCAAGGGCCATCTGGGGTGTGACATCTGCAAGCCGGCGGTGGGCAACATTCTCGCCTCGTGCTGGAACCAGCCGATCATGGACCCGGCACTGGTACCGCTGCAGGACACCAACGACACCTTCATGGCCAACATGCAGAAAAACGGCACCTATTCGGTGGTACCCCGCATTCCCGGTGGTGAAATAACCCCCGACAAGCTCATCGTCATCGGCCAGGTGGCCAAGAAATACGACCTGTACACCAAGATCACCGGTGGCCAGCGCATCGACCTGTTCGGCGCCCAGTTGCACGAGCTGCCGCTGATCTGGGGCGAACTGATCGAGGCCGGTTTCGAAACCGGCCACGCCTACGGCAAGTCGACCCGCACGGTGAAGTCGTGCGTGGGCAGTACCTGGTGCCGCTACGGCGTGCAGGACAGTGTCGCCATGGCCCTGCGCCTGGAAGACCGCTACAAGGGCCTGCGCAGCCCCCACAAGCTCAAGTTCGCGGTATCCGGTTGCACCCGTGAATGCGCCGAGGCGCAGAGCAAGGACATCGGCGTTATCGCCACCGACAAGGGCTGGAACCTGTACGTGTGCGGCAACGGCGGCATGCGCCCGCGGCATGCCGAGCTGTTCGCCACCGACCTGGACGACGAAACCCTGGTACGCCTGATCGACCGCGTGCTGATGTTCTACATCCGCACGGCCGACAAGCTGCAGCGCACCTCGGTGTGGCGTGAAAACCTGGAAGGCGGGCTGGACTACTTGAAGCAGGTGATCATCGACGACAGCCTGGGCCTGGCCAATGAGCTGGAAGCGCAGATGCAGCAGGTGGTCGACCAGTATGAATGCGAGTGGGCCAATGCCCTCAACGACCCGGAGAAGCTCAAGCGCTTCCGCACCTTCGTCAACGACCGCCGTGCTGACCCGGACGTGCACTTCGTGCGCGAACGCGAGCAACGCCGGCCTGCTGCGCCATTGCACCTGATACCCACTGTCGAGGAGGCTGTCTGATGAACCTGTCCAATGCTGTTGTGAAGACTGAGGTGAACTGGCAAGCGGTGTGTCACGCCGCAGACCTGGTGGCCGATTCTGGTGTCGTGGTGTGGCTCGACGGTGCCCAGGTGGCGTTGTTCTACCTGCCGGGGCTGGAGCAGAGCCTGTATGCGGTGGACAACCGTGATCCGCGCTCCGGGGCCAACATCATTGGCCGTGGCATTGTCGGAAGCTTGCAAGGTGAGCTGGTGGTGGCCGCACCGCTATACAAGCAGCATTTCAACCTGCAGAACGGTGAGTGCCTGGAGGATACCGAACAGCGGCTTCAGGTATGGCCGGTGCGGATGAATGGAGAGGCAGTGGAACTGGCGGTGGCCTGATCATCCTGCGCTGGGCGGGGCCGATGTACAGTAGCCGTTCGCCGAAGCGGCGCGCCTTCCCTGCGCGGGGAAGGCGCCGCTGGGTGGCTGCGGGAGGCAGGTGGCAAAGCCGATCAGGTGCCCCAGGGCCCGCTCGATGACGCGCTACATCGGTTTCAGGGGAATGGCGACCAGGCAAGAGTACAAGAGGCGTTCCGGTGTAATGTCGTACCCGCTCACCAGCATGCGCTGGTTGCCGGCATCGATCGCCATCGATTGGGTAAAGCTTTCGAAATGCTCCGGCGGCAAAGCCCCGCCAAAATGGCCATAGCCATGGGGTGGTAAGAAGGTTTGATCGAGCTGGCCGTTCAAGTCGTAGCGCACCGCCATATAGGAAGTGGGGTGCGTACCGTATCCGACCAGGTGGCCATTGACTTCTACAATATGGTGCCATTTGCCATCAGTGTGGAAGTGCACCACTTGGCCCTGGTTGAATTCGAGGGCAGGTTTACCAGCATAGTCCAGCCGGTAGAGCGTCGGTTGGCCGTCCCATTCGTCGAGCGTATGCATGCCATATAGCGTGATACGTTCGCTTCGGTCCTCTACTGTAAAGCCATTATTGACTACCGATGCGTCTGACCAGTGGAAGCCCCCTGTGCCAAATGCTTCGTCTAGACGCCCCTCCAAGGTCAGGGCACTGGTTACCGAGTACGCAATCGAGTCGCGTTTTACATAGGTGGAGATTATGATGCGCGGTTGCTTGGCGGCGGGCGAGATAATGGCAATGCCATCAAGGATATACGCCGAGTTATCGGGAATCAGAGTACTCAAACTCAGCATTCCATCTTTGCCGAAAGGCCCGAACTTTCCACCTTCACGGGTCAAGGCGACGATTGCAGATTTTATCTGCCCGCCTTCGGAACGCCAGCCGGTGGCCAGCACCATGTCTGCGAAGCAGACCAGATCTTCCAGCATAAGCTGTTCGCCGAACAAGGCACGCGTGTCGACATAATCCTTCCCATAACCAAAACTCGTGTCGGGTTCTCCGTTTGGAGTCAGCTTCCACAGATAGGTGGTGGGTAGCGCATATGCCTGCACGGCAACCAGCAAGTTCCCCGTCATGTCCTCTGCTACCGCTTCGGCAGCCCCGTATTCTTCCCCGGACAGTTCGGAGAAATCGACAATGCCGCTGCTATTGAACGTGTTATCCAGCTTGCCGCTCGCATCCAGACAGGCAAGGTAGGGATGGTAGGGATTGCGACCGCTGTAGAAACCCGTTACGTAAAAACGGCTTGGCTGAAATTTGCTTTTGAGTACGCTGGTTGCTTCCCCAGCGCTGAAGTGGGCATGGCCATCTTGGCCATAGGCGAGGTCGATGGGGGCTATGGGGAGTTGTTGGGGGCTTTGCTCAAAGGGCGCTGTGGTCGGGTAAAGGGCGCTCTCTTGACTGGTCGGTTCATCTCTTCTAACTCCATGCAGGGAAGCTGCTGAAGGGCCATTTAATGTTGCCCTGGGAGCGCCTACAACTGGCAGAAATGAGAGGTGCAGCTGCGTCGTTAGTCATGTATTGCCAAATCAGGATTCGTTGCGGCATGACCCGGATACGCCGCAGGTAGCGATGCGGTAAGCTTGCTGCCATGAACCTCGACACCCGCATCAAATACGGCCACCTGCTGTGCTTCCTGGAGATTGCCCGGCAGAGCAGCCTGGCCAGGGCGGCCGATATCCTGTCGATCAGCCAGCCGGCGATTTCCATCGCCCCCAAGGCGTTCGAAGACCTGCTCGAAGCGTGGCTGTGGTGACCGACGTCAGCGCGCAGTTGCTAGGCCAGTTGCACTTGGGTGAGTTGGAACGGCGGGGCGCATGACCGACAGCCTGCGGATTGAGGGGTTGTCATTCGAGCATTTAAGTCTTGATACTCGTTGATGCTGCGTTGAAAACAGCCTCGGAGTGTTGGTTTACAGCCCGTAAACTCCGCTTCCTCGGCTGTTTTCGCCTTGTCTGACCTTCGCCTCAAGACGTTTATGCAGTCTCTGGTGAAGTGCCAGTTAGTCTCATTTTTATTGCTTCAATGAGACGGCAATGACACAAGGGGTGGAACCCGTCTGTATTTCCCGCCCCGCTACGAGTAGGCGTTGGCTTTCTGGCATTACCGTCGCGGAATGGCTGTTACCATAGAATCCTGGTTGCGACCCGATTGCCGTAAAAACACCGTAACCATTCGGCGGCACGAATGTAGTATCAAGTTGGCCGTCCAGACGGTAACGCACCGCCATGCCGCGATCGAGAAATGAACCATAACCTACCAGTTTTCCATCGGCCTCTGTCATATAGTCCCAGGCACCCTCAATGGGGAATAATACGACACGACCCTCGTTGAATTCTTTAGCAGGTTTTCCTGTGTAGTCTAGCC
>NZ_BCBP01000106.1:0-14087 GCF_001753955.1 Pseudomonas sp. NBRC 111139 | reverse complement strand
TCGCTGCTGACAGCCTGAAACAGGTTGCGCGGTGAATGGCATTCGCCGCAGTGACCCGGCCCTTCGACGAGGTATTTGCCGCGATTCCACTCAGCAGAGCGCTGGCTGTCCGCCTGAAATGGCTCATCGTTAAGGAACAGCAAATTCCAGAAAACCATGCCCCAGCGCTGATTGAACGGGAAGCCGATGTGGTTTTCGCGCGGTGCTTGCTCGACCGGTTCCAGGCTATCGAGATAACCCTTGATCGCGAGGATGTCATCGCGCGACATCTTGCTGTAGGAGGTATAGGGAAACGCCGGGTAGTAGTGCTTGCCGTCACGGCCAATGCCGGTCTGCAGCGCACTGACGAACTCGTCATCGGTCCATGCACCGATGCCGGTTTGCGTGTCCGGGGTAATGTTGGGCGAAAACAGCGAGCCGAACGGCAGCTTGAACTCAACACCACCGGCGAAGGGTTGACCGCCAGGCACGGTATGGCAAGCCACACAGTTGGCAGCGCGCGTCAGGTATTCGCCCTTAGCCAGCAAGTCCTCTTGCGCATAGGCCGCTTGCGCCAGCAGAGCCGCGCTGGCGAGCGTCAGTAGGTTGCTTATTAATTTCATCAAGTGCTCCTTAAACCGGGTAGTAGCCGAAGCGGCTCAGCGGCAGGCGACGGATGCGCTGACCCGAGGCGGCGAACAGGGCGTTGACCAGGGCCGGACCGATCAACGCAGTACCGGCCTCGCCGACGCCACCCGGCGCCTCCAAGCTAGGCAGCAGGTGCACCTCCACCGCCGGCGCTTCGCTGATGCGCAGCTGCCGGTAGTTGTGGAAGTTGGTCTGCTGCACCTGGCCGTTTTCGATGAGGATTTCGTTGAATAGCGAGGCGGACAGGCCGAACAGCGTGCCGCCCTCGATCTGCGCCTTAACCGAGGTCGGGTTAGTAGCAAAGCCGCAATCCACCACACTGACCAGCCGCTTGATGCGTATGCCCAAGTCGCCCTGCATCTCCAGTTCAACCAGGGTCGCCACATAGCTGCCGAACACCGCACTGACCGCCACACCACGGCCTTGCCCTGCGGGCAACGGCTTATTCCAGTCAGTCTTTTCAGCCAGCAAACGCAGCACCGCCTGGGCACGCGGCTGCTCCGCCATCAGTTCCAGGCGGTAGGCAACCGGGTCGGCCTTGGCGTTGTGCGCCAGCTCATCAATAAAACACTCCAGGGCATAGGTGCCGCGCAGCGGGCCCACGCCGCGCCACCAGGACACGGGCACAACGCTCGGCTCCTGGCGGATATAACGAACCTGCAAATGCGCCAGGCTGTAGATGGGGTCTACCGCCACTTCCACGGCATCACTATCCACGCCATTGGGCGGCAAGCTGCCGACATAACGGGCGAGAATCGAGGCGCCGGCGATGCGGTGCTCCCAACCCAGCGGCCGTCCCTGCTCGTTGAGGGCGGCCTGCATACGGTCGGCATACAGCGGCCGGTAGAGGTCGTGGGTCATGTCTTCCTCACGGCTCCAGATCAGCTTGATCGGGTAATCGACCTGGCATGCGATGGCCACCGCTTGGGTGATGAAATCAAACTCCAGACGCCGGCCGAATGCGCCACCGATCAATTGGTTGTGCACCTGGATTTTTTCCACGGGCAACCCGGTGACTTGGGCGGCCGTCTGCTGGGCAAACACCGGTACTTGGGTGCCGACCCACAGCTCGCAGGCATCTTTGCGCACATGGGCCACACAACTCATGGGTTCAAGCGGCGAATGGGACAACAGCGCCTGCTCGTAAACCGCTTCGAACTGGCTGGCCGATTGCTGCTTGGCTTGCTCAATGTCGCCGCTGCGCTTGGCGACCACGCCATCACGGCTACTGGCGGCGAGCAGCTCCTGGTCCAGCTGCGCTGAACCAATCGCGGCATGTGGGCCGAGTTCCCACTCGATCCTCAGCGCCCTGATGGCCTGCTGACAGGCCCAGAAGTTGCTCGCAGTGACGGCCACGGCATTGTCCAGGCGCACGATGTCGCGCACCCCAGGCACTCGTCGCGCCTGACTTTCATCAACGTTGAGCAGCCGCCCGCCATACACCGGACAGGTGATACTGGAGGCCACCAGCATGCCGGGGATTTGCAGGTCGATGGTAAAGTGCGCCTTGCCGTTGACCTTCGCAGGCGTATCCAGACGCTGCGCGGGGGTGCCCAGCAACTTGAACTGCTCGGGGGTTTTCAGCGGCACTGCGTCGGGCAATGGCAGCGTCGCAGCCGCCTCGACCAAGTCGCCATAGGCCGCCTGCAGGCCATTGGGGCCAAACACCTGGCCGTTCTGCGCATGGCACAGGCTCGGCGCGACGCGCCATTGCAGAGCAGCCGCCTGGATCAACAGGATGCGCGCCGTAGCGCCCGCCCGACGCAGCGGCTCCCAGGTAACACGAGTAGAAGTCGAGCCACCGGTGGCCTGAAACTGCATCAGGCTGTCGGTATACAGCGCCGAGTTCGGTGGCGCTTCCTGGATCACTACCTGATCCAGGGGCACTTCCAGCTCCTCGGCGACCATCATGGCAATACCGGTTTGCGCACCCTGGCCCATTTCAATTTTCGGCGAGATCACCGTGACCACGCCATCGGGGCCAACGCGGACAAAGGCACCGTAACCCTCCGCGGAGTGATCACCAAGCCGACCTGCCGCAGCCGCCTCGGCGGCTGCGCTTTTGGCCACCAGCGGCGGTAGCCAGGTACTCAACACCAAGCCACCGAGGGCGATACCGCTGCCCTGCAAGAGGCGGCGACGGGAGATATCAACAGTCACTTCGTTAGGCTTTTTCATCTCACGCCTCCTCAACCTGGCCAACACTGTGAATGGCCGTGCGAATCCGGGTGTAGGTGGCGCAGCGGCACAGATTGCCCGCCATGGCGGCATCAATTGCCTGATCATCGGGCTTCGGCTGGCTCTGCAGCAGCGCCGTGGCGGCCATGATCTGCCCTGATTGGCAGTAACCGCATTGCACCACCTCATGCGCCAGCCATGCCTGCTGCACGGCTTGGCCCACGACCGTCTCACCGATGGCCTCAATGGTGGTGATCGCGCGGCCCGCCACGGCGGAAATCGGCGTCACGCACGAACGAATCGGCTGGCCATCGAGGTGCACGGTGCACACGCCGCACTGGGCAATGCCGCAGCCATACTTGGTTCCGGTTAGGCCCAGCACATCGCGCAGGACCCATAGCAGAGGCATATCGGGGGCAACGTCAACCTGCTGCGACTGTCCGTTGATGATTAGCGTTTGCATGGTATTTCCTCTGCTTAAAGTGTTGATGCCGACAACCTTGGTTATCGCTTTGATCATGTGGGTGCGCGACGTGAGGCAGACTTAAACAGCGTCATGCCCTCACGAATCTATTCGCCTTAAACGGGCAACCAGCCACCCGGCCAATGGAAAGGAAATAAGCTGGGTGACAGGCACCAATACCAGCACTTCCACCAGCACCATTACCGGGAAACTCAGATCACGGGTCAGCGGGGCTAATACACTCAGCACCAACAAGAGTGTTGGGTAAAGCCCCAGACAACCAACCACTACACGCCAGAACATGGCGTTTATTTTATGCGAGCGCTTACTGGGTGTATGCATAACTCCCCCTGCAGGCATTGCCTGTAACTTAGCAATCTGGATTTTTTTAAATAAAAAAGCCCTACCAGCAAGGAGCTTGAGCTGGCAGAGCAATAACCTGTGTTATTCCAACAAGCGGCAATCAGTCCTCACTGACGCGAACCACTAACTTGCCAAAATTTCGCCCCTCGAGCAGGCCGATAAAGGCCTTAGGCGCCTCCTCCAGACCACTCACTAATTCTTCACGGTATTTAATCCGGCCCTGCGCAAACCAGCTCGACATATCGTTAAAGAACTCGTTGTAGCGGTGGCCGTAATCATCAAAAATAATGAAACCCTGCACATGAATACGCTTGCGCAGAATGCTGCCCATCAAAGCAGGCAAACGATCTGGCCCGTTGGGTAAAGCGGTATCGTTGTAGTGCGCAATAATGCCGCAGACGGGCACTCGGGCCTTGGTATTGAGCAGCGGCAGCACCGCATCGAAGACCTTGCCGCCGACATTCTCGAAGTAGATGTCGATACCTGCCGGGCAGGCCTTGGTCAGTTGCTCGGCGAAGTCCGGCGCACGGTGATCGAGACAGGCATCAAAACCCAGCACCTCGACCGCATGTCGGCATTTTTCCGCGCCGCCGGCGACACCGACCACATGGCAGCCCTTGATCTTGCCGATCTGCCCCACAGTCGCGCCGACCGGCCCGGTGGCCGCCGCCACCACCAGGGTTTCACCCGCCTGCGGCCGGCCAATATCGAGCAAGCCCATATAAGCGGTGAAGCCCGGCATGCCAAAGATGCCCAAGGCATAAGAAGGATGCGCCGGCGACTCACCCAACGCGGTCAGATCGCTTCCATCGGACAGCGTGTAGTCCTGCCAGCCAGCAAAGGACAGCACCCAGTCACCGGCCTTGTAGGCCGGGTTTTTCGAAGCCTCCACACGGCATACAGTGCCACCCACAATCACTCCACCGACTTCCACCGGCGCAGCATAGGACGGTGCATCACTCATGCGACCACGCATGTAAGGGTCAAGTGAGAGGTAAACGGTACGCAGCAGAACCTGCCCTTCTGCTGGCTCAGGAATGGGGCTTTGCTCAATGCGAAAATTCGCTTCGAGAGGCGCACCGTGGGGACGTGAGGCCAGAACGACGCGCCGATTGATTAGCTTTGATTGGGGCATGTGCAAACTCCTGGGGTTGCTGAAGTTGGGGTTGTCTCGATCACCCGAATTAGACCAGTCGGCTAGTTGGTCAGTGAAAAAAATGCCCACCAACAGGTGGGCAACCTCGCCATCAGATGTTGTCAGAGGTCAGAATGGTCTGAGTTGTGGCCATGGCGTTTTCCAGCGGCCGACTATTACGGTGTAGCTTGCTCAGCAGACTCGCACCGAGCCACAACTGGTAAAGGGCCGTCGCAGTGTGGAAAGCATCGTCCAGTGCCAGAGAACCGTCTCGCTGCCCCTGCTCAATACATTCAGAAATCCGCGCAATGATTTGATCTGCACCATCGCGCAGCGTGAGGCGCATGGGCTCCGAAAGATCAGCTACCTCTGCGCTCAGCTTCACCACCAGGCACTTCTGGTCGTCGCAGGGCTCGCAGTAGCTGTCTAGCCACTTCTGCCAATACCCCATCAGGCGCTCGCGGGCCGTGTTGCCCGTGACGGCAAAACGCTCATCCATGCTCGCCAAATAATTGCGAAAGTAATCCTCAAGCAACGACTGGCCGTACTGCTCTTTGGACTTAAAATAATGGTAAAACGAGCCTTTCGGCACGTTAGCGGCCTGCAAAATCTCGTTAAGGCCCACACCAGTGAAGCCCTTAACCACCATCATGCGGTGGCCGGTATCGAGTAAATGCTGACGCGTATCATCGTAACGTAGTTTCATGGAATTAATGTATCAATAAATAGACCAGTCGTCTATAGTGGATTTCTGAGAGAATTGTTAGCCATTCTTGATGACCACCAGACAGTATACAGACCAACCCACACTCAGCAGGCTCATGGCGGCGCAGTACGGCGAAGCACCTACCTGAAGCTCAAGGGGAACCTTCAAACCGCCCTTCGCTCGCGCCCCAGAAGGCAAGCTCCTGGATACAGGCCTCAGTGGATTCGGAGCGAACCTAGAGGGCATCGCTGCACTCAGCTTGCCGGACTAGTAGACCGGTCGCTTAGTCAGAGGTAACATTGATGCCGGGTTGCTGCTCAAACACCCTGTCGACAGCCCTCATACAAAGCACACTTCCTTTTCCACTATAACTTAAAAGGCATAATAACGATGATAAAACTTCACCACCTCAATGACTCTAGGTCGTTTCGTATTCTGTGGCTACTGGAAGAAATAGGCCAACCATATGAAATCATTCGGTATCAGCGTGATAAAAAAACACATCTAGCTCCCGAAACGCTGAGGAACATTCACCCCCTAGGAAAATCTCCAGTTATCGAGCTTGATGGAAAAATAATTGCGGAGTCAGGCGCCATCACAGAACTCCTGATAAATAAATTTGCACCTCGCTTAGCACCCAAAGAAAGCTCTCCAGAATATCTTGACTACTTACAGTGGATACACTTTTCAGAAAGCTCAGCAATGCTCCCGCTCTTACTGAAAATATTTAATGAGTTTGAAACACAATCTGGAACCAAACTAAAATTCCTTAACAACTACGCCGAAGTAGAATTCAATAAAGTTTTTTCCCATCTAAACGAACACTTGAACAATAAAAAGTTTTTGGTCGAGGAGAGGCTCACAGGAGCAGACTTCATGCTGGGATTTGTAGTAAAGAGCGCGCTCAACCTACTCAAATCCAAGAGCGAATTTCCACATATTGAAAACTACATTAAAACCCTTGAAAACCAGACAAGCTACAAGCTAGCGCTGATTATCGACGCGAAGTGAGTTTAGCTTTTTAACAAATAGCCGTGGCAGACCATCAAACTGCCATGGCCCTTCACTATCATAGAGCTAAGACCAACAAAGCTGACAACCTTCAAGTAACGGAACACTGGAGTGATGATCAACCTGCTTAGACCCTGGCCGCCGAACTCGGAGGGGCACGCCAGCGCCGTCCAGCCGCCTTCGGCGAACTGGCGGTAGCCCTCGCGGAACCCGGCCGGCGTCTTAACAGAGCGGGTCGCCGGGTCGTAATGGCAGCCTTCCTTGTCGCCCGAACTGTTCAGCGGGGCCAGCCACCCCTCAGCCACGCGCGCCGCCTCTTCGAGGATCGCTCCGCCCAAGTCTGCGCCGAATTCCCCCTGGGATGGCAGCGCCTGCAGGTGCGTATAGGCGTCGAGTAGTTCATCGAACACAAAGCGCATGTCGCGGAGCGGCGCGCGGTAAGCCGGCATAGTCGAGCCCCATAAAGCTGTACATTCAGTAAGTTTGTATAGATTTTCTACTGACGCGTATAAGTTTTCGCAAGATACTTGTACAACTTTTCCCGCCTGGGGGATGACCGGCCAGTTCCGCTTTCAGCGCCTCGGCAGGTCGCTTTGGCCAGCCAGGCCCCTCGCCCTGTAGCTTTCGCCCACCCGCAGGGAGGCCTTGAAGGAAACGCGCGTTATAAATCACCTCACTCATCCTGGCACTCATTGCCAGTGCCACAGGCGCCGGCTACCTGTACCTCAGCCAGGTGCCCCGCCTGGCCTACCTAGTGTATCGACGGCTGGGCCATGAGCGATGGGGGCTCCTTTGGGCTGGAGGTGGTAGATGTCGAGGGCCGTGTCGTTCTGCTGGGCATCCAGGCCACCGCCCTCAATGCACCGGTGGAGCACTATCCCGCCTTAATCGGGCGACCGCTGTTCGGCATAACCGCAAGAAGTGGTGAAGATGGCATTGGAGCACAATGCTGCGGCCGTCATTATGGTTCACAATCATCCCTCCGGTGACCCAGAGCCCAGCCAAGCCGATCGCACCCTGACCACCACCCTCAAGAACGCTCTGAACATGGTCGGCACCTGCCTATTGGATCATGTGGTGGTTGGCCATGAAGGTTGTGTGTCGTTGGCCGAACGAGGTTATCTCTAGCCAACTCCGCGTAAAAGGTTGCTCCTGGGGATCCCAAGAGCAATCTTCAGGACGGGAAATCATTTATTTTTTGTTCTGAAGTGACTACACATCAGCCGAGAAAGCCGGATCGGCAGCTGCTATCGAAAATTATGAACAGGCTCCAGACCCCGACACCTGGCCGACGTTCTTGACCGACCGGTTGAAGGCACGCCCTTTGGCTCTGGTTGGTGCCGATTAGTATATTCCTGCTTGGACAGGTCAACGGCTGTCGATACTGGCTCCTCCACGATTTTTTGTCACCTCTGATTGTCGATCGCGATCTCAGATAACTCCCACACAAATAAACTTGTAATCCCCCAAAGAAACACGACAAACTCACAGGCCGACGCCCCAACATCACGATAAAAAAATAAAATGTAACTTGGTTTTATTTATATTGGATCAGCTTTTGACCTACATCAATCTAACAATACATCTTACCAGAATAAACAATAACTTAAAAAATAGCACGCACTCACATGCAAAGCACTGGAGCCAGTAAAATCCTACACAACAAGTTACTGATATGCCTTCACAACTTATCAGTAACTTTCATGAACAACAAAACCCCAAAAGCACCATTCAACACTTCGCAATCACGAGCTTCGATTCAGATCGAAAATATCGTCAAGATGATTGAGAACACTAGCGAACCAGCCTTTCATATTACCGAAAACACAACTGGTTATGAGCACATAGAGCTCAGCAGCCTGTCTGCACTTTTCTTCAACATTCAGCATCTGCTCAGCATCCACACGGACCACTACGAATATAGTGAGCACCTCCAATTATTTTGGAGAGCTTGTAGTGAAGTCGGTCTTGAGCGCAGCCCAGTTGGCCCCGTATGCCTAGACCCTACGGGCCTTTACTACCTCAGCTTTCACAGTTCTATGAACGAGTTAGTAAACAGAGTCAGGCAGCTAACGCGCGAGCCTGGATACAGGCGCAAAGCGAGTGACCGCAGTTACCAAGCCCGACAGCGCGAAGCGGACGTGGAAACCTACGCCCGTGCAGTACTTAACCGCTACTCACGCACTGTCGTCATTCGAGTAGACCTTCATTATTTGGAAATAGTTGACCCTTTACTACGTATCGAAGATCTATTCAGAGACTTAGCAACCCTGATTAGATCTCGCGAACGCAATCCGATCTTCGAATATGAAACGGGCTACATTTGGTCTGTAGAGCAAGGCAAGAACAAAGGTTTCCACATCCATACTGCCTTCTTCTTTAACAGCGCGCACGTTTATAGTGACTGGCACAAGGCGCAGGAGATAGGCGCTCTCTGGGAGAAAATAACGGGTGGACGAGGTTACTTCTTCAACTGCAACGCAGACAAACAAAAATATACAAAACTCGGCATCGGCACCATTAAGCGAGCCGATACGCAGGCTTGCGAAAACGTCATCAACACCATGCGCTATCTAGCCAAGGAGGAGCAACATCTGCGCATAAAGCCAACCAGAGCACGAACCTTCGGTATGGGACACTTGCCGCACTGACGATATTCAAGTACCCATCAAATCAGATCAACATAAGAGAACAGCCTTCCGTCGGCTGTAGGGCACGTACATAATCAAGTATTCGGCTGGGTGACCGCCGAATACTCGCACCATCGTACAGCTTAATCCCTAACCACCTTCTACCGGGCACGCCAATGGCATATCGTTAAAAGCAGGACCAGTATCACCGAGAGATTTTCATGAGTTTGAAACGATCTGGATAACGTTGATGTTATCGGGGTAAGAGGTGGATGTGGTGATACGGTCCACTTTGATGGTCGTATTATAGTATCGACCCGTCTTGGCGTCCTTTCGCTCATTCAGCCCATAGGCATGGTTCGTGTACGAGCAAGCCACAAGGTAAACCGCGGCGTCATCGTCACGCCCAACAATTGCTACCCAATGATCCCCCATCCCACCTTCTTCGAACTCAGCCTTTTCCTTCACACAGAGAATCGCCACCGACTCAGTGAAATCCATCGTTGCCAGAGACTCAATATCGGAGGGAGTGACCACCGAGGACACAGCAGAGCCATCAGTCATCACCTCGAGGCAGGTAGCAATAAACGCTTGCTTGACCTTAGCGTCTGTCGCGTTCCTGAGCTTCCCGAAGTCACTACCATCGCCCAGTACGAAATTGTGAAGGGATGGCGTGCTACCAATCACCCGCCTCCAAAAATTTGAATTCCTGTAAGAAAAGTCTGAAGCTTTTTCGCTAGGGCTTCTCAGTGCTTTGTACCCATTGAACAAAGAATAAATTAGGCACAGCCCATCAAAGTGCCCCTGAGCCAAGATCCGTTGAATCGGAGTCGATTTCAAGTCTATTTTCCTTTTCTTTATGCCAAATCTGAGGCACTGGCATCCATATTAAAAACGACTCGAAGAGTTTATCCTGACTGCGGAGCTGGCTACTTGACCAGCCCCATCAGCTTCCCATACCCATCCACCACGCCGTACCTCAACTGCATCTTTTCTCAATGTAGGCCTCCACGGCATGAATCACTGGTGGCGCTCACTCTTTCATAGCCCTCCATTCTCATTGCCGTACCCAGCAGCAAACCACTCCACCCAATAGAGCCCCCAACATAATTGAAGGCAATAAATCTTTAAATCGCTTGACCGCCGGCATAAAAAGCAGAGCAAAAAGCACGTAGGAGGATGAGTAAATTACCGCAAAAAAACAATAATCTAGACTTGGCGACAGCAATAATCGCCGCAGTGGAAAAGCGAGCCTCTTGATTCTTCGTACATACCCTCCGGACGCCCCAAGAATCGATACGCCTCCAAAAGACCATACCTCACTCAGACGCATGGAGAGCACTCGATCGCTGCACATACAAATCAACGACATCAAGATTTCGCACAAAGAAATCAAAATATCGACTACCATCTGGCAACAGCACCACGATGTTTTCTTTTGCCCTAGTCAAGCCCGCATACACCAACTCTGGCCCATCCAAGTCGTTAACGATCACGAAAATCGTGGGGGATTCAAAACCTTTAAAACTATGAAGAGTCGATAACTTCATTACGCCGCTATTCAGATTGAAGCCTTGCTTACGGCTGGCGCTCAACTGGCGCAACTCCTTTTTCTCTTCCGCACGCCCAAGCCTTTTTCCGCAAACTCTCTCAACATCTTCCTTCGAGGCAAAGCTTGTAATCGTCCGCTCCTGATGCCGAGGCCCTTTTCGGATAGCAAAATCGACCTCCCTCAGAACATCTTCCCTTGACGACACAATGGTGATGTCATTCGGATGAATGCCTTCGCGCTTCGCAATAGCGACAATGAGCTCAGCAACATCAATCAACCTATCAGCTGACCATGTCCCTACGGCACTCAAGCTAATCCCTGGCAGAAAAGCGGTTTGCTGATAAGACTCATCCCCATCAAAAACATATTTCTCTGAAAGGAATTGCTTCTGAAAGGCAACAGACAACTGCAACACCGGAGAGTCCTGCTTATACCTAAAGCTCTTATTCAATTTCTGCCAGCGGCCAAAGCCGGAAATAATGTTTGCCCTCTTCTCCTCATCGACAGCACGCTCATAGATATTCTGTTTCTCATCCGCAAACAGAACCATCTCACCGCCTTCGGCCAGGAAATTCATTCTTATGATTCGCTGCCATTCAGGCTTGTAGTCCTGAGCCTCGTCAATGAGGATGGTTTTGTACTTATCAGCAACATAATTAGCTAAAACAGACTCATTCGAATAATAATGCTCTTCAAGATATGCATTGGAATCCACCAATCCCTCTGGAACCTTCACATCGATTCCTGCACTGCTTAGAGCCGCACTCATAAATTTGTGGTAATTGACTATATGGAAAGCACCCCAACTGAAGTCTTCGCGAACCTCACTAATTTTGTCTCTGATGAACATGCGAAGCGTCAGGTTGAAGGTGAGTATCAACACGGGCTCGCCGTGTCGCCTGTGCGCATTCACCGCGCGCTTCGCCAAGACGGAGGTTTTACCCGACCCAGCCACTCCGCATACCTTGGCCCGGGCGCCTTCAATGCTCTCAGATAGCCGCACCTGTGGCTTTGTGTAGAGAATGGGCTTTCCTTCATTGGCGTAATGGAATGGGGGCTGAAGTAAGCGCATAAGCTCTGCATATACGCCCTCCTCAAACTGAGGATTCTGCTTGCCGCCTGAGAATGCAATTCTTTTCAGCGAGTCTCGCGTAATGGCCAATGAGCCCAAGTCGCGCTCTAGCTGTTTTTTCTTATTGGAGAGATAGAGTCGCTTCTTCTCATACTGCTCATACCCGATTTTTTTCTCACGAAACGCCTGTTGAACCTCATCCAATTCACTTCGCAACTCACGCATTGCAGGCTCATAAAAGGCTGCAATCTCATTTTTGGTAGCATTGTGGAAGTACACATAAACCTTTATCAGGCCGTAAAATGTTTCGCTAGCCATGCTTTTGTCAAGCAGACCATTTGCGTGCACTTCAAAAAGGTTCTGTTTATAGGCGAACGCCTGAGAAAAAGGAGACCTCAGCAGAGCCTGATTTTTGAGCAGCCGCCATTGATTCTTCACATCCACGCTGTAACTACTAAGGTTCCAGTCCTTGACCTCCACAACAATAGCGCCAACACCCTTTTTTATGATTACAACGTCAGGGCGCTCGCCATTGAAGCAAGGCTGAAAGTAAACCTCAGCTTCTGGATCAAAATTCTCTCTTAAATAAAAAAGCAAAAACAGCTCACCCTCTGTTGGCGACTGCCTGGAAAGCTTTGCCTCTTCAATACCTGGAATAATCTTGGCCAAGTTTTCACCTCAATAACTTCGCGGCAAAACAATAGACTCAGCGTTAGCCAGGCCATCATCAGTTTCCAGATAGCGACTATTCAGCTCAGCCACACGACGCTCATCCAAGCAAACAACATCAGTTAAGTGCTGGCGCCGCCCATGATCCGGGGGTTCAACAAAACCACGATCAAAACGCAATCCAGCACGCGGGCTGATTACATAACGGGCATGAAAGTCTTGATCCAAAGCAGCATCAGACAATAGATGAATACGTATACAAACCCCTTGCCTCAGTATAGCGTCAAGCATCCTTCCATAATCGGCAGCAATAAGGTCAACGCGACGGTCATCAGTGCTTTTTGCGGTAAAGATGCTCACCTCAACCAGGCGATGCTCCTGCTGGCGACAAAGATCAACCATTGCCTCCAGAACCTTGCAGCACTTGGGCATGGCCTGAAAATACGGGTCGACTAGAACAATGCGATCAGAACTTAGCAACACATACCGCGCAGCCTCGGCCAAAGCTTGAGCATTACGCTTAACCTGCACATCACGACGATTTTCAAACAGCGCCTCTTCAACCTCGGCTAGACAATGAAATCGCTCTGCATCGTTCTTATCCCGCACCAAGATTGCTGACAGACGCTCGCGTACACCATCTTGTTTGGCATTGGCGATCCAATCGTCACCATCAAACGGCAGCCCCAAGCGCACCAGCCGGTCGTTCTGGGCTTGGCGCAGCTTCTCGACGATACGCGCCCGCTCCACATCCCCCACGCCGCGACGCTCACAGGCCTCAATCACCAAGCGGGGCCAGGGCTTAGGAAAGCGTGCAATCAACAAGCCCTTGCTGTAGCCGAACTTCTCTAGTGCGTACTTCAAGTCTTGCCAGTTATTGATAGCGTCCGGCTCAATGGCGAATATGGCGTGCATCAGAACAGCTCCTCGCCACGCTCGGCGAAGAAACCATTAGGCCAGCGAGTAGTGAACTCGCCATAGCGATCAATCTCGATACGCGTTGCCTTTACCCCGCCTACTGCCGTGTCGAGGTAGATAATCGACACATCCTCAGGTTTCAGCTGCTGCAGGCCATTGGGTAAATCACCCTCAGTGCTTTCGCGAATACGCCGCAAAATCCGCAAGATCAAATGTTCGCTGTGGGTCTCGATCAGGTAGCTACATTGGCGATTGGCCTGGGTTAGCAAATCACCTATGCCAACCTGAATTCGCGGATGCACATGCAGCTCTGGCTGCTCGCAAGTCACAAGCCCCTGGCGCGCGACCACTGCCGCCACAATCAGCGGAAACAGCTGTGAAATCCCCACACCAACCTCGGAGAAGGCTACCTCGCACCGCCGCGCGTCATCCCACAGCGCCCATTGATTGCGCACCTGCTCAATAACGGCACCCTTAGGGGCAGCGCTCTCAGGCGCTAGCTCCTGCAGAAGCGCTTTCAGCTTCTCCATATCTATAGGCGCTTTCTGCTCTGACGGATTGCCTTCCTCATCAGCACCGCTGAAGCTGATTTCAAGCTTATCGCCATGCGCATCGAGCATGGCGCGCAACTCGCCCAGACTGTCGTCACCACCGGAATACACCACCTTGCTCACCACCGACTTTGCACGCAGTGAATAGCCCAGGCCGAGATGCCCCATCCACTGGTTAATCTCGGCCAGCAAGGCGGGCGCTTTGTGCTGGC
>NZ_BCBP01000105.1:0-14328 GCF_001753955.1 Pseudomonas sp. NBRC 111139 | reverse complement strand
GGGTGGTTCGATCAGCCAGAGCAACTTCCTCGGTACCGGTAACAAGGTGTCCATCGGCCTGACCCGTTCGGAATACCAGACCAAGTACAACTTCGGCTTCGTCGACCCCTACTTCACCGCCGACGGCGTGAGCCTGGGCTACAACCTGTTCTACAACACCACCGACTACAGCGATTACTACGACGATGGGGTTTCGTACTATGCAATCAACAGCTACGGCGCCGGGGTCAGCTTCGGCTACCCGATCAACGAAACCTCGCGCCTGACCTACGGCCTGACCCTGCAGCACGACGACATTTCGCCCGGCACCTACAGCGCTGACGAGATCTACGATTTCATCTCCCGCGAAGGCAAAAGCTTCAACAACCTCAAGGCGTCGATCGGTTGGTCGGAATCTACCCTCAACAAAGGCGTGCTAGCCACCCGGGGCCACTCGCAGAGCCTGACGCTGATGGCTACCACCCCTGGCAGCGACCTGTCGTTCTACAAGCTCGACTACGACGGCCAGGCTTTCCTGCCGGTCACCAGCAACACCACGCTGCGCCTGCACACCAACCTGGGCTACGGCAACGGCTATGGCTCCACCGACGGCTTGCCGTTCTATGAAAGCTACACCGCCGGTGGGCAGGGCTCGGTACGCGGGTTCAAGGACGGCACCCTCGGCCCGCGCAGCACACCGGCTACCGGGGCCTATTCCAGCGCTGGGCAGGCTTACTATTCCGACCGCGACACCGATGTGCTGGGGGGCAATATCCTGATTACCGGCGGAGCCGAGTACCTGTTCCCACTGCCCTTCGTGAAGGACCAGAGCCAGCTGCGCAGCTCGGTGTTTGTCGATGCCGGCAACGTATATGCCGACACCTGCTACCTGTCCACCACCCAAGGCTGCGGCAGCGTCGACCTGGCGCAGATGGCTGTGTCGCTGGGGGTTGGCGTGACCTGGTACAGCCCGATGGGGCCGCTGAGTTTCAGCCTGGCGACGCCATTGAAAAAGCCGGATAACGCCGAAACCCAGGTGTTCCAGTTCTCGTTGGGGCAGACCTTCTGAGGCTGCTCATGAAATGAACCGCGCAGCTCGGGGGTTGAGCATTACCCGCTTTTACCCCCGCTTTACCCAAGTTGACAGTCACCTTGCCTAAGCTGGCCAGCACTCGAACCCCGCCCAGCAGGACACCCTCATGCCTCCGTTCACACCCTGTTTCCCTACATCACTGCGCGAAGATGAAATACCCGTCGCCCTGCTCGATCTGGTGCAGCAACGCCTGGCCACCCTGCTTGGCCCACGCTTCACGGTGGTACTGGGCGGTAGCGGCAACGGCGATGGTGTCAGTCATTACCACCTGGCAATCCAGCACAACCAGAGCGGGGTTTCCCTGGAGGATTACGGTGACGTCGGTGCCGGTTTCGTCGAGCACCTGCTGCGCATGGGCACCCAGGTGCGGGACATGCTCGACTCAGCCACCTTCAGCCGTATGGGCAGCGATGACCCTGGCCGACCATTGGTATGGCTCCGCGAGCTGGTCAGCCCCGGGGAAACCATTACAATGCGCGGCCCAACCTGAAATATGTTTTCCCCATGAAATCACTGCTTTACGCCGTAACCTTATTGTTTTCCTTTACCCTCCCTGCCTTGGCCAACCCGCCGGCCACCTTCACCGAAGCCAAGGTGGTGGCCAAGCAGAAGGTCTACCTGGACCAGGCCAGCAGTGCCATGGGCGACCTGTACTGCGGTTGCAAATGGACCTGGGTGGGCAAGTCTGGCGGGCGCATCGATGCCGCCTCGTGTGGTTACCAGACGCGCAAGCAGCAGAACCGTGCCGAACGCACCGAGTGGGAACACATCGTGCCCGCCCACACCTTCGGCAACCAGCGCCAGTGCTGGAAGAACGGCGGCCGTGAGCACTGCGTGGACAACGACCCGGTGTTCCGCGCCATGGAGGCCGACCTGTTCAACCTTTACCCGGCCGTGGGTGAGGTCAACGGTGACCGCAGCAACTTCAACTACGGCATGGTCACTGGCAATGCCGGCGAATACGGCCAATGCACCACCAAGGTCGATTTCGTCCAGCGCACCGCCGAACCGCGTGACGAAGTCAAAGGCCTGGTGGCCCGCACCACGTTCTACATGTTCGACCGCTACAAGCTGAACATGTCGCGCCAACAGCAACAGCTGCTGATGGCCTGGGACAAGCAACACCCGGTGTCGGCCTGGGAGAAAGAACGCGACCGGCGCATTGCCGCGATCATGGGCCATGCCAACCCGTTCGTAAGCGGCGAACGCAAGTGGACCGCCGGCTACAAGCCGGTTGGCAGCGGCGTGGTAGAGGCGGTGCCGGTAAACGCGGCCAAGCCAGAGGCCAAACCAAGCCTGGCCAGCGCCGGTTCGGTCGGCGCCGTGCTTGGCAACCGCAACAGCCACGTCTATCACCTGTCAGTCGGCTGCCCGGGCTACAACCAGGTTACAGCGAAGAACCAGGTTACCTTCGCAAACGAAGGTGAAGCGCAGGCAGCGGGGTATCGCAAGGCAGGCAACTGCCGCTGACCGTTTCAAAGGCTGCGCGGCCCCTGTGGGAACCGGGGCGCGTCAGCCGTTGACCAGGTTTACCGGCCGCTCACCGGCCAGCGCGCTGAGCAGGTTGTCCACCGCGCAACGCGCCATGGCCTGGCGGGTGTCCTCGGTCGCCGAGCCGATGTGTGGGGTCGCTACCACGTTATCCAGCTGCAACAGCGGCGAGTCGCTCGGCAGTGGCTCGTGCACGAACACGTCCAGCCCCGCACCGCGGATGCGCCTGGCCCGCAGCGCTTCGATCAGCGCCTGCTCATCCACCACACGCCCGCGTGAGATGTTCACCAGGATTGCCTCAGGCTTCATCAACGCGAGTTCCCGTGCGCCTATCAGGCCTTCGGTGCTGGCGCTCAACGGCACCGTCAGGCAAACGAAATCTGCCTGCTGCAACAGCTCATCCAGGCTGCACTGGCATGCGGCATAGCGTGCTTCCACCTCGGGCTTGGCACGCTGGCTGTGATACAGCACGCGCATGCCAAAGCCAGCGGCCGCGCGCCGGGCCAGGGCCTCGCCAATGCGGCCCATGCCGACGATGCCTAGCGTCTTGCCGTGCACATCACTGCCAAAATGCGCCGGCCCCAGGTTGGCCTGCCAACGGCCGTCACGCACCCAGTTCGCCAGCTCCACCACCCGCCTGGCGGTAGCCAGGATCAAGGCAAAGCCTGTGTCGGCCGTGGTTTCTGTCAACACGTCGGGCGTGTTGGTAAGCATCACACCACGCCTGCTGAGTTCAGCAATGTCGTAGTTGTCCACGCCCACCGAAACGCTCGACACCACTTCCAGTTGCGGGGCAAGGTCGAGCAGGCTGGCATCCAGGCGCAGGCTGGCCCCCAGCAACCCGTGCGCCCCCGGTAACGCATCGCGCAGTCGGGCCAGGCCATCGGGCTGGGTGGTGTCCACCCAGGTCACCTCGACGCGATCTTGCAGGCGTGCCATCAAGTCGTCTGACAGGCGTTTATACAGGACGATTCGCTTCTTCATTGCAGATTTCCTAATGGTTCATGGCCAGACGCGAGCTATCGCGCTTTGCTCGGCCAGAGGTCTGGGAAGTATTGAGCGCAGCGGTAAGCGCCACTGCAGTCAGCAGCGCACCGCACATGAACAGATAAGAGGCGCCGGGCCCGCCCGTAGCCCCATTGAGGTAGCCCACCAGCCACGAACCGCCAAACGAGCCCAGCGCCCCCATGCTGTTGATCAGCGCCATGGCGCCGCCTGCGACGTTGGCCGGCAGGATCTCGGGCACGATCGCGAAGAATGGGCCATAGGGTGCGTACATACAGGCACCAGCAACCACCAGCAATGCATACGACAGCCAGAAATGCTCGCTGCCCAAGGCGTAAGAACCATAGAACGCCAACGCGGCAATCAGCAGTGGCGGCCAGACGAAGCGCTTGCGCTTTTGCAGGCGGTCCGACGCCCAGGACACGCCCACCATCGCCAGCACCGCCGCCAGGTAGGGCACCGAGGCCAGCCAGCCGGCCTGCACGATATCGACGTTCGCCGCCTGCTTGAGGATCGACGGCAGCCACAGCACGAAGCCATACACGCCGATGCTCCAGCAGAAGTACTGCAGCGCCAGGATGATCACTTGCGGCGAGCGGAACGCTTCGCGATAGTTCTTTACAGGCTTGATACCCTGCTGCTCGGCAGCCAGCGCCTGCGCCAGGGCGGCCTTTTCCTGCTCGCTCAACCAGGTCACCTGGGCCGGGCGGTCATCCACCAGGCGCCACCAGAAGAACGCCCAGATCACGGCGGGCAGGCCTTCGATGATGAACATCCAGCGCCAGTCGTAATGCTTGATCAGGTAACCGGACACCACCGACATCCACAGAATGGTCACCGGGTTGCCCAGCATCAGGAAGGTGTTGGCGCGCGAACGCTCGGCCCGGGTGAACCAATGGCACAGGTACACCAGCATGGCCGGCATGACCGCAGCCTCCACCACCCCGAGCAGGAAGCGGATACCGATCAGCATGTAGACGTTGCTGACCATGCCGGTAAGCGTGGCAAGGCCGCCCCAAAGGATCAGGCAGACGAAGATCAGCTTCTTCACACTACGCTTTTCGGCGTAAATTGCCCCAGGTACCTGGAAGAAGAAGTAGCCGAGGAAGAACAACGCCCCCAGCAATGACGAAAGCACGGGGGTGATGTGCAGGTCTTCGGCCATACCGGAGGCGGCGGCGAAGCCGTAATTGGCGCGGTCCAGGTAGGCCAAGCTGTAGGTAAAGAACACGATCGGGATGATGTACCACCAACGGCGCGGTGCCAGGCTTTGGCTTTGCATGGTTTGTTGCTCCTGAGCTTGTTTTTTTTGTTGCAACAGGTGATTCGGGTTGGGGCCTTCACGCGCTTCTGCGCAAGTCGTAGGCCTCCAGTTCATGGCGCAGCGGCAGCCCTTCCATGTCGCCCCGCGACTGCACGGCACGGCTGCCGCACCAGTTGCCGCGCGCTACCGCCTCGGCTACCGGACGGCCCTCCAGTAGCGCGCTGAGCACACCGACGGCAAAGGCATCACCTGCACCGACGGTGTCCACCACGCGGCTGACTGGCACGGGGGCTACCTGCCCTTCGCCCTTGGCGCTGCGGAAGTAGGCGCCAGCGTCGCCCAGCTTGATCACCACCAATTCCACCCCTTGGTCCAGGTAGAACGCGGCGATATCGGCCGGCGTGTGCTGACCGGTCAGCAACCGCCCCTCCTCCAACCCCGGTAAAACCCAGTTGGCCTTGGCCGCCAGGGCATTGATTTCTCGCACCATGCTGCTTTGATCGGGCCACAGCGAGGGGCGCAGGTTGGGGTCGAACGATATGCTGCGCCCGGCTGCGCGCATTGCGTCCAGCAGCGCGTGGGACAGCGCCCGCGAGCTGTCCGACAGCGCCAGCGGAATACCGGTAGCGTGCACGTGGCGAGCCTGCAGCCAAACGGGGCTCACCATCGCAGGTGACAGCCTGCTGGCCGCCGAACCGCGGCGAAAGTACTCCACTGCCGGGTCACTGCCATCATCGCTGCGGGCCTTGAGCTGAAAACCCGTCGGGTAGTTGGCATCCACCTCGACGCCGGAACAGTCCAGGCCTTCGCAGCGCAAGCTGTCGAGCACGAAACGGCCCAACGAATCGTCACCTACCCGGCTCAGCCAGCGCACCTTGAAACCCAGCCGCGCCAGGCCGATCGCCACGTTGCTGTCGGCGCCGGCGATGCGTTTGCCGAACTGGCCGACACCGGCCAGATCGCCGGCTTGCTCGGCGACGAACATGGCCATGGTTTCGCCGAAACACAGCACGTCATGTTCATGCATGGTCCAGCTCCTGCGCAGCGCCGAGTGCAGAAAGGTGACGCACCTGGGCCCGGGTCAGCGCCAGCAGGTCTTCGCCCACCAGGGGGTACTCGACGGCGCGCACCACGCCCGGCGCGAACTCGGCCATCAGCGCTGCCCACGCTTGCAGGTCCGCTGCTTGCGGCGGTATGGCAACCAGACGGCCATCGGCCCGGCGCTGCACAGCCTTGCAATGCACATAGCGCACCCAACGGCCTAGCTGTCTTGCAGCTTGCGGCGCAGGCTCGCCCTGCCACTGCCAGTTACCGATATCGAACGTCATGCCCACGCGCAGCCCAAGCAGGTCGACACGCTGGAAAAACTGCAGCATCGGTTCGATCCTGCCACCTTGTACGGTCTGATCGTTTTCCACCAGCAACAGAGGCCCATGGGCAGGCAGCAGCGACGCCAGGGCCGTCACATCGCAGTGCTCATCGAAGTGCCCCAAGGAAACCTTCAGCGCCACTGCGCCAAGCGCCCGGGCTATTTCCAGCTTCTGCACCAGCAGCGGGTCGGGCACGCCTTGCGCGGTCCACAGTTCAAGGGGGGTGGAATACAGGCATTCCAGGCGCAGCGCGGCAATGACCCTACCCAGCGCAGCTGCGTCCGGTGCACTGGCGAACAATTCTTCGCGCAATTCGACGCGGCTGACGCCAGCGGCTGCCAGCAGGTCCAGAAACTGCTCCTGGCCACGTTGGCGCACAACATCAGCGCCGTAGCTGGAGAGACTGATGGAAACGGGGTTCGCTTGCATTGTTCTTATCCTTATGAAACCGGTTTCATTTTTGATCAACAGCAGGCACAAGCCTGCCGTTTTCTTACTGGGGTTGGGTTGAGCCGCGGATGATCAGGTTGGCCTTGAAGTCGATGCGCCGGGCTGCGCCGCTGTCGCCGCGCAAACGACCGAGCAGGCTTTCGAAGGCCGCCACGCCGATACGCTCGGTGGGCTGGGCCAGCGCGGTGATGCCTTTGCCGACCAAGGGGTACCAGTCGAGGTCGTCGAGGGCGATCAGCCCGACATCGGCAACCAGGTTGCGCCCGGCCTCGAGCAGGGCCCGGGTCACCGCCAAGGTGGCAACGCCGTTGAAGGTGAAGATGGCTTGCGGACCATGACCACTGTGGGCAAGAAACGAAGCCAATTGGCCCTGCAGCCCGGCGCTGATTTCAAGTACCTGCTGACGCATGCCTGGCCGACGGCTGATCGACGCGCCGAATGCCTGCACCCGCTCCAGGCGTGAACTGGTGCCATCGAGGGGTTCGCTGACCGCCAGGATGTCGCGGTAGCCCTGGGCTTGCAGGTGGTCCAGGGCCTGCTCGACTGCGTCAGCATTGTCCAGGCCGACAAGGTCCACATTCAGCTCGGGCAATTGGCGGTCGACCAGCACCATGGGGATGTCGCGCTGCAGGTTGAGCAGTTCGCCGGGGTGGTGACCGAGCGTGTTCACGATCAACCCTTCGACGTTGTAGCTCTGCAGGGCCACCAGGTGGTGACGCTCCTGCTCGTCGTCGCGGTTGGTGTTGCACACCACCAGGCTGTAACCATGCTGACGGCAGGCGGTTTCCACGCCGTGCATCACGGCCACTGAATAGGGGTTGAGGATATCGGCCACCAGCATGCCGATCAGTCGCGTCTGGCCGCGCTTGAGTCCGCGAGCCATCTGATTGGGGCGATAGCCGAGGCGTTCGATGACCTCTTCCAGCCGCTTGGCCGTGGCTTCGGCCAGCAATTGGCGGTCGCCGCCGATGTAACGGGAGACGGTGGCTTTGGAAACGCCAGCAACACGCGCCACTTCGCTGATGGTGACCCGTTCGCGGGTATGGGCAGGCGCGTCGGTCATGGGTTTTCCTTATGATTGTTTTAATAGTGATGAAACCGGTTTCAATACAGCAAAAATGCGCGGATTCGTCAACAGGCCGTTGGTCGGACACGAAGACAGGGAATGTTAAATCGCATTAAGAATATTGCATAGATCATTGATATTAATAGATTTAGATCTACGGGATCGGGGTTAGGGATGGCACAGGCTTCGCCCGTGTTCGCGGGTAAATCCGCTCCTACGGGCGAGGGCGCAGAAAAACACGTCAGCGAAGCGACTTCACATCACCGGCGGTGACGGCACTGCCCTGGTTCCCCCAGCTGCTGCGAATGAAATTCACCACCTCGGCAACCTCCTGGTCACTCAGACGCCAGCCGAAAGCCGGCATGGTGAAGTTCGACGGCGCAGTGTGCGTTGCCGGTACCGTGCCACCGGCGAGCACCACATGGATCAGCGACGTGGCATCCGCCGTCTGCACCACCGGGTTGCCGGCCAAAGCCGGGAACACGCGGGTGTAGCCCTGCCCGTCGGTGCGGTGGCAGGCCGCGCAGTTGTCGATGTACACCGCCGCCCCAGGCTTGCTGTCGTCACCCTTCCATAGCGCATCCGCGACCTGCTTGTCGTACACATGCGGCTGGTCATTCGGATTACTCGGCGGCAGGGTTTTCAGGTAGCGGGCGATAGCGGTCAGGTCGGCATCACTCATGTGCTGCATGCTGTGCTCGACCACATCGCTCATGCCGCCGAACACGGCGCTGCGATCACTGCGCCCAGTCTTGAGAAACTGCACCAACTGCGCTTCGCTCCAGCTGCCCAGGCCGTCTTTGTGATCACCACGCAGGTTCTTGGCAATCCAGCCTTCCAGCGGTGCGCTGCCGGCCAGAAACTGCTCGCCATCGGCCGCGCTCAGGGCCTTCTCCTGCATGGTCAGCGCCCGCGGCGTATGACAAGCGCCACAATGCCCAAGGCCCTCGACCAGGTACGCACCGCGGTTCACCACAGGGTCAGCTGTCGCCGATGCCTGCCAGGGCTTGGCCTCTGGTGCGAACAGGCCGCGCCAGATTGCCAGTGGCCAGCGCATGCTCAGCGGCCAGGGAATGTCAGAGGCCTTGTTCGCCTGCTCGACAGGCTCCACGCCCTTCATGAAATAGGCGTACAGCGCCTGCATGTCCTGCTCGCTGACCCGCGCATACGACGGGTATGGCATGGCCGGATAGAGCGTACTGCCGTCTTTGCCGATACCCCTGCGCACGGCCTGGTCGAAGTCTTCGAAGCTGTACTGGCCAATGCCACTGGCCGCCGGGGTGATGTTGGTGGAGTACACCTTGCCAATCGGCGTTTCCATCGGCAACCCACCGGCAAAGGGTTTGCCGTCTTTGGCGGTATGGCAGGCCACGCAGTCACCGGCGCGGGCCAGGTACTCGCCCAGGCGTACCTGCGCATCGTCATTCGCTACGGCCTGTGCAGCCGCGCCGGCACCCAGCACCAGGGTGGCGATCAACAGTGTCTTCATGCTCATCGCTCCTCAAGCCTGGACCAACGGACCGGGGTTTTTCAGGTACTGCTCACGGATGGCGCGGGCCGACCAGTAGGTGAGCGCAGCCACCAGCCCGGTCGGGTTGTAACCCAGCCCCTGCGGGAACGCCGAAGCGCCCGGAACGAACACGTTGTGTACGTCCCAGCTTTGCAGGTAGCGGTTCAGTGCACTGGTCTTGGGGTCGGTGCCCATGATCGCCCCGCCGTTCAGGTGGGTGGTCTGGTAACTGGCGGTGTTGAAGTGGTCCTTGACCTGCTTGCCCAGCACGGCAATGGCCTTGGGGTTCATCGCTTGGGCGATCTTGCTCAGCTTGTCGACCATGAACTGGTTCATCTTGATGTCGTTTTCCTGCCAGTCGAACGTCATGCGCAGCAGCGGCTGACCGTAGGCATCGCGGTAGGTGGGGTCCAGGTCCAGGTAATTACCACGGTAGGACTGATGGGCGCCGTGCGCGTCCATCGACACCTGGTGGGTGTAGTAGTCGGCCGTGGCTTTCTTCCAGGCACTGCCCCAGGCCGGCGTCCCCGGCGGGTTGGAGGTACCGGCAATCGGCCGGCTACCGGCCTGGTTCACCCACATTGGCGAACCGCCGACGAAGCCGTGCGGGCCATGGTCGAAGTTGTCGGCGTTGAAATCGTCGATGGCAATGCCATTGCCACCCGCGCCGATGAAGTTGTTGGTGTAGGTGTCCTTGTCGAAGAACGCCTTGACTGTCCCCATGTTCTGATAGGCGAAGTTACGCCCGACCACACCTTCGTTTTTTACCGGATCGTAAGGTTTGCCAATGCCGGAAAGCAGCATCAGACGCACGTTGTTGAACTGGAAAGCCGCCAGAATCACCAGCTCTGCCGGCTGCTCCACCTCGCGCCCCTGCGCATCGATGTAGGTCACGCCGGTGGCCTTGCGCTTGCTGTCGTCCAGGTTCACCCGCAGCACATGGGCATTGGGCCGCAACTCGAAGTTGGGCACCTGGCGCAGCGCCGGCAGGATATTCACGTTGGGCGAGGCCTTGGAGTACATGTAACACACGTAGCCGCTGCAGAAACCGCAGAAGTTGCACGGCCCCATCTGCGCCCCGTAGGGGTTGGTGTATGGCCCCGAGGTGTTGGCCGACGGCAGGTTGTAGGGTTTGTAGCCCAGACGGGTGGCAGCCTTTTCGAACAGCCTTGCCGATACAACGTTCTTCTGCGCGGGCAGCGGGAACGGGTTGGAACGGTCTGGCGCATAGGGGTTGCCGCCCTTCCCTTCACCGACCACCTGGCCTTTGACGGTCCAGGCCTGGCCCGAAGTGCCAAAGACCTTTTCGGCAAAGTCGAAATAGGGCTCCAGCTCTTCGTAACTGACGCCGAAGTCCTGGATGGTCATGCCTTCGGGAATGAACGTGCGCCCGTAGCGCTCTTCATAGTGGCTGCGCAGGCGCAACTCGACGGGGTCGACCCGGAAGTGCACACCCGACCAGTGCAGGCCCGCGCCCCCCACGCCCTTGCCCGGCAGGAATGCGCCCAGCTGGCGATTGGGCAATGCCACATCATTCACGCTATGGCGGACAGTGACGGTTTCTTTCGATACATCGACGAACAGCTTCTTGCGCACGCTGTAGGTCAGCTCATCGATCACCTGCGGGTAGCTGCCTTCGGGGTAGGTATCCTGCATCGGCCCCCGCTCCAGGGCTACCACGTGCAGCCCGGCCTCGGTCAGCTCTTTGGCCATGATCGCACCGGCCCAGCCGAAGCCGACGATCACCGCATCCACTTTGTTCAACACAGTCGCCATGCCTCAGGCCCTCTCACCACGGATCGATACAGCCGGGAACGGGTAAGGCTCATTGCGCTCGACCCAGTCCATGAAGTCGGCGCGGGCGCCGGGGAAGCCGATCTGGGTCCAGCCGACCATGCCTTTGTTGCCGCCATGAATCGGGTCGCAGAAGAACCCTTCGCGCGTGTTTTGCACCAGCAGGCTGAAGAACACCTTGGCCGGAACGGTTTCGAAAACCAGCTCTCCTGCCTCCAACTTGCTGAGAATGCGGTCCCGGGTAGCGCTATCTTGCGCAGCAAAAACCTGTCCGCCATTGGCCTTGCACCAGCCGTCCACGGCAGCGATGCCCAGGCGGTAGATTTGTTGCGGGCTGAGCTGCAGCTGGTAGCCCAGCTCGGGCGGGGCGTCGGCGTTGAAGGGCCCTTGCATGTACCACTGTGCGCCAGTCGCGTAGGGGGTGTTCATTTGCCGGTCGATAAATTCGGCGGCGCCAGCTTCCAGTGCCCCTGGGCCAAGCTCATCGGCCGGGATGATGCGCGACACGGCGGCTTGTACAAAAGCCCATTCTTCGGCGCTGAAGAATGTCGGTTGATAATTGCCCGCAGGCGGCGTGGCCGGCACTTTCGGTTGCTGATGCGGTTGCGGGGCCGCAAGCAGCTGGCTGGCGCCCACGCCAAGCCCTGTACTGGCCACTGTAACGACAGGGATCAGGGTCAAGGTCTTGCGCAGAAAATCCCTGCGCGGGTTGTCTGGGGCATGCTCAGGCATTGCGAATCCTCATCGGCTGTGGGGGTGGCCTTGATAAGCGCCATCTGATTTTCAATAAAGAGGTGATCTTGATAGGCCATCAAGAAGACAGCCGAATAATCTAGCGCGTTCAGACAGGTTTTGAAACCGGTTTCATTTTTACCCTCTCACCCGGCTTAACCTCCACCGCACGCCCATCAGCGCAAGGCTTTTTTCACACCCGCCTCACCCTCTGCCGACATTCCACTGCCTACAGTGCCGACGCTCTTGCATGGAGCAGACTGACTGGAGTGGCAAACATGCTGCACGACGTGATCGACGACTCCCCCGCTTCACGGCTTGGGCCAATATACCGATGGCCTTGGGGCACAGCGCAATGGGTGGTGTTGTGCCTGCTGCTCTTGCTCGACGTAGCGGCAGCCTGGGCTCAGCAGCGCGCGGCCATCCCCAACCTGGGCAATCCCCATCACCTGCAGCACAGTGGGCTGTATACCGATTGGGCGAAAGGCTCGGTGATTGTCGTATTGCGCCATGCCGAACGCTGCGACCGCTCCAGTGAGGCGTGCCTGAATGACCCCAGCGGCATCACCGTCGCGGGCAGGCAGGCGGCCACCGATGTAGGCCTCGGGTTGCAACACCTTGGCCTGGGCGCAGTTGATGTCTGGACCAGCCCAGAGGTGCGAACCCGGCAGACCGCACAAGCCATGTTCGGTAAAACCATTGCCACACAAGACTGGCTTAATCAGTGTGACGGCCACTTTGCCGAAAATGCCTTTGCCCTCAAGCGAAAAGGCCACAACCTCGTGCTGGTCAGCCACAGCGGCTGCATGGAACAACTGGAGCAGGCACTCAAAGCGCCTTCTAGCGCAACAGCGAACAGCTATGCCAGCGCCCTGTTCATCACGCGTGGCAACGATGGCAAGACGAAGGTGCTGGGCCAAATGGCGGCCAGTGAATGGCACACTCTCATTGATGCCAAGGAACTCTGAACATGCCCTCCCGCGCCACCTTCTACCGCAACAACCTGCTGCTGCCGCTATTGCTGGCCGCCATTGTGTTCATGGCCTTCGACCTCACAGACTTCGATCGCTGGATCAGCAACCTGCTGCTTGACCCGGCCACTGGCCAGTTCCCGCTGCTGCACAACCCGTTATTCGAGAAAGTCACTCACAAATGGCCACGCATCCTGCCGGACTGGACCGGTGAACTGGCCGTCATAGGCAGCTTGCTGTCGTTCATCTGGCCGCGCTTGGCCAACCGCCCCCAACTGGGCCTTGCCCGGGCGCTGGAAAAGGTCCGTATTGCACCGGTGCTGCGCTTTACCACCCAACACCGACGCGACCTGTTGTTCGTGGTGGTAGCGTTCGCGCTGAGCACCACCGTGATTCACTACCTGAAAAGCCATACCAGCGTGTATTGCCCTGTGGAAACCACGCTGTATGGCGGTTCGCAGCCCCGGGTCGAATGGTTCGAAAACTTCTCTTTATGGAGCAAGCCCGGCGATGGCCGTTGCTGGTCGGGTGGCCATGCATCCAGCGGGTTTACGCTGTTGGCGCTGTATTTCGTGGCCCTGCGCCATCGGTGGGCACATGCTCGCAAGTTGTTGGTGGCCATTCTGCTGATCGGGTTCGTGTACGGCACTACCCGAGTATTACAGGGCTGGCACTACATGTCTCATACGTTCTGGGCCGGGATCTTTGTCTGGCTTACAACCTGGGCAACAGCATTGCTCTTCTATGGGCGCATCGCGCTGCAGGCGGCTGAACTTAGTCCAGCTCTATCTGATGCTGCGCCGCAGCACTTGCAGACGTGGTCACAACAGTCATGAGAAAAATCAGCCCTCTATAAAACATCACTCATTTTTTGACAGAAATAATTAGACAACAACTTCCAAAGAAACTTCCTACAATGCTTTAGGAAGTTTCAATCTCCCACAAAAATTGATTCCTAGTTACTCTTCAGGCTTTCGCAACTGCTAATGCCCGACCGCATGGACGCGGGGGGCCACCGCGAGTGTTTGAGCTGCCAAGAGACGAGGATCAAGGATGCCCAAAGAGTCCGACCGCACTGGCAAACCAGTGCCCACCCCCCAAAAGCCAATCCTGCTCGAAGACATAAACGAAACCCCACCGCCTCCTGACGGCGCGGGTCCTGAATACGCAACCGATCTACCCGGCTACCCGGCCGATCCAGACTTTCAGCTACGCGGCGGCTACGACAACCTCATGCTCGACGCGGCAAGCCAGCTGTTCGGCCTGGTCATTCGCCTGCGCACGCTGGATGACCTGCCCAACATCCAGTTCGTGCACAAGACCGTGCAAACACAGGTCAGTACTATTCGCGAAGAAATGCGACAGCACGGCTATTGCGCGATCCATCAGGAAGTCTATTCCTACGCCCTGTGCCTGCACCTGGACGAGGCCGTGATGACCCGCCCCTGGGGCCAGAACTCGTGCTGGAGCCACGAACCGCTGCTGAGCATCTTCCACGACGAAACCCAGGGCGGCGAAAAGATCTTCGTGCTGCTCGAGCGCATCATGCAATCGCCAAAGGAATTCCAGGATGTGCTGGAGTTCCTGTACTTCTGCTTTTGCC
>NZ_BCBP01000104.1:0-14391 GCF_001753955.1 Pseudomonas sp. NBRC 111139 | reverse complement strand
TTTCAAGGCCATTGGGGCTGCTGCGCAGCCCATCGCGCCAGCTTTTAGAAATTGAGCAAGACAGTTGCTCCCACGGGCAATTGGAGTGCCCCCAAGAAGTTGGACACCAATCCAACCCTTGGGGGCAGTCCACACCTGTGGGAGCGGCCTTGTGTCGCGAAAGGGCCGCAGAGCGGCCCCGGCAATCTAGAAGCTGATCGAAGCCGAAAGCCGAGCGGTACGCGGTGCCCCCTGGAACAGGTAGTTATCCCCCAGGTAATCGCCCACATCGCGCCAGTATCGCTTGTCCAGCACGTTATCCACCGTCAGCCGCAGCACCGTGTCATACCCGGCAACACGGGTACTGTAGCGGCTGCCAAGGTCGAACACGGTATAACCGCCAACCTCCACATTGCCCGCCTGGCTCGCATACTTGCTGGCGCTATACCGCGCCCCGCCAAGCAGCGCCAGCCCCGGAACCGGCAGGGCATATTCCGCATGCAGCGCCGCCCGGAATTTAGGCACGTTGATCGCCTGGTGCCCTTCGTAGGCTTCGGTGCCGCTGTTCTGCACCCGCGCCCGAATGGCTGCCGCACTGGCCTGTACCTGCAGGTTCGGGGTCACCCGGCCGCTGGCACCCAGTTCCAGGCCGGTATTTTTCTGCTGGCCTTGCTGCACGTAGGTGAAGTTGCCGGTGCCGTCCGGGCGCGCGTACTGGTAAGCCTGGCGGATCTGGAACAGGGCGGCACTCAGGCTCAGGCCTTGCCAGTCGTGCTTGAGGCCAAGTTCAAGTTGGCGGGAGGTGGTGGGTGCAAGGATCTCGAATCTGTTCTCAGTGGAAAATGGTGCGGTACCGCCTGCAGACAGCCCTTTGGCGTAGCTCGCATATACAGTGGTGTTCGGCTGCAGCTTATAGATAACTGCAGCATTGGGCAGCAGCTCGTATTGGCGGGTATGGCGCCCGGCTATGCCGTTCTCGTCCCAGGTCTTTTCATCCAGGCGCACTTCACGGGCACCCAGCACGGTCTGCCATTGCTCGTTGAAGCTGATTCGATCGCTGACGAACAAGCCGTACTGACGGCTGTCCAGTCGGCGCTCGCTGGCGCCTACGGGTTTGTCGGACGGGTCGAATGCAGGGGCGCCGGTGTTGATGTTGCCGGTGCCGACCCATTCCATATAGCTGGGGCGCTGATCCAGTGTGCGTCGCTGCGCACTGGTACCCACGGTCAGCTCGTGCCCTACGCCCAGCGCATCGAAGTGCCCGTTGAGCATGGCCTGTGCCTCGTCGGTACGGCGGGTATCGTCGGGGCTGCGGAAGTCATAGATGTCGTAGTCGCCATTGCTGCCGAAAAACGCCCCCTCGCTCGAACCCCAGGCAAACGCGCTGTAGTCGTCGATCACCACTTTGCTGCGGGAGGCGCTCAAGGTGCCGGTCCAGGTATCGTTGAAGCGGTATTCGAAGCGGCCGCCCAGGTTCAGTGAGTCGTTCTGCACGGGCTTTGCCCAATGCTGGTAGGCCAGGCGGTCTTCCGGGTCGACGCCGTGTGGCACTTCAGTGCCTCCGAGCAGCTGGTAACCCGGCACCGACGACTGTTCGCGGTGTTGATACTCGGCATCCAGCTGCAGGGTGGCATCCGGGTTGATCTGCCAGTCGAATGCCAGCGAGGCGAAGTCGCGCTTGCCGTCAGCGTGGTCGACGTAGGTGCGGATGTCTTCATGGGCCAGGTTGGCGCGCAGGCCGAACTGCTTTTCGCTGCCGAACCAGCCGCCAAGGTCGGTGGCCAGATAGCGTTCGCCCTGTTCGTTGGTCGATACCGTGACGCTGCGTATGTCTTGGGCCCGCTTGGTCACATAGTTGATCAAGCCGCCCGGCTCCGACACGCCGGTCTGCAGCCCGGACAGGCCCTTGAGCAATTCCACCTGCTGCTTGTTTTCCAGGGCTACGTTCTGTTCGCCGGCAATGGTCTGGCCATTGATGCGATAGCTACTGGCGGCGTTCAGCTCGAAGCCGCGCACATTGAAGTTTTCGTAGTAGCCGATGGGGGCATAGCTTTCGCCGACCGAGGCATCACTTTGCAACACTTCGCTAAGCTTGCGTACCTGGCGGTCTTCCAGCAACTGCTGGCTGAACACGCTGACAGAGGCGGGGGTGTCGAGCAGTGGCGCGGGCTGGAAGCCGCCCACAGCGGCCTGGCGTGCCTGGTAGCCATCATTGGCGTAGGTGTCGGAGACCTGCAACGGGGCCAGCATCACGCTGTCTTCGGCAAACACAGAGGGGCACTGCAGGGCCAGGCCCAGGCTGAGCAGGCTCAGGGGCAGGCGGGGGTGATGCGGGGGCATGCGGTGGGGCTCCTGGATGCGCGATACCTGTACTGGCCCTTTCGCGGGTAAACCCGCTCCTACACTGGTTGGTGGTACACCGGTTGGGATACACCCGTTGGTGATGCACCGGGCGGCGATACACCCGTTGGTGATGCACCGGGTGGCGATACACCGGTTGGTGATGCACCAGGTGGTGATACACCGGTTGGTGATACCCCTGTAGGAGCGGGTTTACCCGCGAAGAGGCCGGCACAGGCCATGAAAAAGGCGGCATCTTACCAGCCGCCCTCTACATAAAACGATCCAGGCCCGGCGTATTCAGTCAGCCTGTCTTGATCGGCCGCTTGTGCTGCCGCCAGTTGTCATCGATCTTCGACCAGGTCTTGCCATCGGTAATGGCCATCAGCTTGCGTCCATCCTTGAAGGTGGCCAGAAAGGTTGCTTCTTCTTCCTTGCCACCCAACCACAGCCCGGCCAGCAGCCCTACTGGGCCTGCCACCAGGGCGCCGGCCACGCCCCAGCCCAAGGCGCTGCCAAGGCTGCGGTTGGTTTCCAGGCTGGCCAGCCGCAAGTCGCTGATGCGTGCCAGGGAAATCCGCTCACCGGGTGAGGGGCTGCGCGCGGTCTTGAGTGTGAGCGATCCATTGCGATACTCGCCTTCACCTTGCAAGAAATCGCCGGACTGTACCGTGAGTCTTGTCATAAATTCATCCTGTCAGGGAAAGGGCATTCCAGCGCTTAATGAGCGCTGCCCCGGCAGGCAAGTCAACGGCATTGCGACGGAGGGTAGTGCGGTACTTTGTCGCCGTGGCTGGCCTCTTCACGGGTATGCCCGTACCCACAGGCGTATCACTGCCCTGAGGTTTGTGAGGCACCTGTGGGAGCGGGCGTGCCCGCGAAGAATCCAGCAAGCATCTTCAGGCCACCTGCAAGGTGTTCTTGCGCTTGCGTTCGGCCCATCCCCAGGCCAGCAACGCCAGCCCGCCAATCACCAGCCCGGCCACCACGATCCCCATCCAGCCCTGGCGCTGGAACAGCTGCGTGCCCAGCAACGACCCAAGCGCCCCGCCAATGAAGTAGCAGGTGATATAACCGGCATTCAGCCGCGTGCGTGCCTCGGGCCGCAGGGCGATCACTGCGTTCTGGTTGCTCACATGCACCAGTTGTACCGCCAGGTCGAGCATCAGCACGCCCAGCAGCAAGGCGAGCAGCGACTGTTCGGCAAACCCCAGCGGCACCCACGACAGCAGCAACACCACCAGGCCCACGGTGGTACCCAGCGCGCCCTTGCCGCGGTCTGCCAGGCGCCCGGCCCAGTTAGCCGACAACGCACCCGCCGCACCGGCCAGGCCGAACAGGCCGATCACTGCATCCGAATAGTGGTAGGGGCCTTTCGCCAGCAGAAACGCCAGGGGTGTCCAGAACAGGGCGAACAGGCTGAATGCCAACAGACCGAGCAGCGAGCGCAGGCGCAGCACGGGTTCTTCGATGAACAGACGGAACACGGAGCCGATCAGTGCCGGGTATTTCAGCCCGGCGTGGCTGTGGTGCTGTGGCAGGCTGCGGTACAGCGCCACGGCGGTAACTGCCATCAGCACGGCGGCCAGCACGTAGATACTGCGCCAGCCACCCAGCTCGGCCATGAAGCCGGCAGCAGTACGCGCCAGCAGGATGCCCAGCAGCAGGCCGCTCATCAGCGTGCCGACCGCGCGCCCACGCTGATGCGGCTCGCTCAGGGTCGCTGCCATCGGCACGAGGATCTGTGCCACCACCGAGAACAGCCCGGTCAGCGCCGTGCCGAGCAGCAGCCAGGGCAGGCTGGGTGCACAGGCGCTGATGACCAGGCCCAGGGTGGAGACAACGGTCATCACGGTAATCAGCCGGCGCTGCTCGAACA
This sequence comes from Pseudomonas sp. NBRC 111139, assembly GCF_001753955.1. Classification (NCBI taxonomy): domain Bacteria; kingdom Pseudomonadati; phylum Pseudomonadota; class Gammaproteobacteria; order Pseudomonadales; family Pseudomonadaceae; genus Pseudomonas; species Pseudomonas sp. NBRC 111139. Next base: position 10,193 of record NZ_BCBP01000104.1, on the reverse strand, counting down.
GGTCGCCCAGCGGTGCCAGCAGTAACAGGCCGGCGCCATAGCTGAGCTGCGCGGCAATCACGATGCTGCCGGCGCTGGCGGTGCTCAAGCCAAACTGCTGGGCGATGCTGTGCAGCAGCGGTTGGGCGTAATAGTTGCTGGCCACGGCCAGGCCTGTGGCGGTAGCCATCAGCAGGATCAAGGCGCGGCTGAGAGTGGGGGGGTGCATGCAGTTCTCGTGGGGGCAGTGGTGTGTGGTGATGATTATCAGGAAGTGTCAGGCATGACACCAATGTATAGTTTTCAACCTATTCATCTTGAAATCAGATAGATCGATGAACCTCAAGCAGCTCGAATATGCCCTTGCCGTGGCCGACACCGGCAGTTTTACCCGCGCGGCGGAGCGCTGCCATGTGGTGCAGTCGGCCCTTAGCCATCAAGTGGCGCGGCTGGAGACGCAGCTGGGGGTGAGCCTGTTCGAGCGTAGTTCGCGGCGGGTACGCCTGACACCTGCGGGGGAAGCCTTTGTACTCAGTGCACGGCCCGCGGTGGAGGCGGCCCGGCGCATTGCCGATGACGTGGCAGCGGCCTGCGGCCAGGTGCGCGGGCGGCTGGCGATTGGTGAAATCAGCTCGCTCACCGCGCTGGACCTGGTCGACCTGTTGGCGGTGTTTCACGGTCGTTTCCCGGATGTGGATGTACGCTGGCTCACGGCCAAGAGCGAATTGCTGATTGCTGATGTGCTCGAGCGGCGCCTGGACGTGGGTTTTATCGGGCTGTGGCAGGGCGAGGTGGTGCAGGGGGTGCAGCATCGGTTGCTGGCCCGGGAAGAACTGGTGGCGGTGTTGCCGTTGGGGCATCGCCTGGCGGGCAGGGCACAACTGGCGCTGGCTGACCTGGCAGGTGAGGTGTTGGTGGACTTCCCCGAAGGCACCGGGGCGCGACGCCAGACCGACGAGGCGTTTGAAGCAGTGGGGTTGCAGCGTCGGGTGCAGTTCGAGATCGGGCATGTTCGTCTGGTGGAGAAATTCGTGCAGCGGGGCATGGCCGTCGGCCTGGTGCCCGAGCGGGTGGCTCAAGGCATCGAAGGGGTGGCAGTGGCGCGGTTGGTGGATGCCCCGGTGCGGCACTTGTATGCGGTGTGGTCGTCCAGCCCCACACCGGCTGCCCGGGCTTTTCTGGACGTGATGGAACAGTGCCTGGGGGCACAGAAAGGCTAAGCCTGTGCCGGCGTTGTCGCGGCACAGGCAACCATTCAATCAGGCTGCAAACCCACCATCCACAGTCAGGCTGGCCCCGGTGATGTACCCGGCTTCAGGCCCGGCCAGGTATGCCACAAAGCTGGCAATCTCCTCCGGCTCGCCATACCGCCCAATGGCCATCAGCGGAATCAGGCTCTCGGCAAACTCGCCACTGGCCGGGTTCATGTCGGTGTCCACTGGGCCGGGCTGCACATTGTTCACGGTAATGCCCTGCGGCCCGAGGTCGCGTGCCATGCCGCGGGTCAGGCCAACCAGTGCCGACTTGCTCATGGCGTACGGTGCACCACCGGCAAACGGCATGCGTTCAGCGTTGGTGCTGCCAATGTTGATGATACGACCCCCCTGGCCCATATAGCGTGCGGCGGCCTGGCTGGCGACGAACACGCTGCGTACGTTCACGGCCAGCATGCGATCGAAGTCGGCCAGGTCGAACTCTGTCACCGGGGCCACTGCCAGCACGCCGGCGTTGTTGACCAGGATATCCAGCCGGCCCAAGGCTTTTACGGTGTCATCCACCGCCAGTTGCACGGCCGCGGCATCAGCGCTGTCAGCCCGCAGGGCCAAGGCTTTGCCGCCGTTTTCGGTAATTTCCCGGGCCAGTTCTTCGGCCGGGCCGGCAGAGCTGACATAGGTGAAGGCCACTTGCGCGCCTTCGCGGGCCAGGCGCCGCACGATGGCTGCGCCAATGCCTCGGGAACCGCCCTGAACCAGGGCCACTTTGCCTTCGAGTGTAAGTTGCTTGGACATGCTGTTCTCCTGCTGGAAGCCAGGCCGAAATGCCTTGGATGGGCACAGTATCGGCGCTCGATTGCCTACTGATAAGATGGTAATCACTATCAGCAGAGTAAACCTTTGGTTGCTAATTATGGCCATGGAATCATTCAGCGCGTTGGAGTGCTTCATCCGCAGTGCCGAGGTCGGCAGTTTTGCCGAAGCCGCCAGGCGCCTGAGCCTTACCCCGGCTGCCGTGGGTAAGCACGTTGCGCAGCTGGAAGCGCGCCTGGGTGTGCGGTTGTTCCAGCGTAGTACCCGCAAGCTGACCTTGACCGAAGCGGGGCAGCGTTTTCTTGGCGAGGTCAGTGACAGCTTTCGCACCATTCAGTACGCCGTGGCCAACCTGGCCAGTGCAGAAGGCCAGCCGGCCGGGTCGTTACGGGTGAGTATGGGCACGGTGTTCGGGCGTTTGTACGTGTTGCCGTTGCTGGGGGAATTCTTGCGCCGTTACCCGGCGATTACCCCGGATTGGCATTTCGACAACCGCCAGGTCGACCTGATCGGCCAGGGTTTCGATGCAGCGATTGGCGGTGGTTTCGAACTGCCGCCAGGGGTGGTGGCGCGCAAGCTGACCCCCGCGCACCGGGTGTTGGTGGCGGCGCCGGCCTATCTGCAGCGGCACGCGCCGATAGAAGACCCGCAGGCGCTGCAACGCCATGACGGCATCCTGGTGCGGTCACCGCAGACCGGGCGGGTGCGCTCGTGGCCGTTGACCAGCCGTTGGCAGGCGCAGCAGCCGCTGCAATTGCGTCAGGCGATGACCATGAGCGATTCGGACGCGGCGTGCGCGGTGGCCGAGCAGGCGCTGGGCATTGCCCTGGTGAGCCTGCCGTTTGCCGTGCCCTACTTGCTGGCCGGGCGCCTGCTGCGGGTGTTGCCGGACTGGTATGTGGACGATGGGCATATCAGCCTGTATTTCGCCGAGCACAAGCTGTTGCCGGGCAAGACCCGGGCGTTCATCGATTTTGTGGTGCAGCAGTTTGCCGAACAGGGGCTGGCGGGGCGGTTCGATGCCTTGCAGGCCCTTTAGAGAATTATTGCCTGTGCCGGCCCTTTTGCGGGCCCGCCCGCGCCCGCGAAGAGGCCGGTTCAGACAACATCGACAATGAACGATACCTGTGCGCCCAGGTTCACCTCGTCATCCACGCGCTTGCCCAGCAGTTGCTGCCCCAGCGGCGATCGTGGGGTAATCACCGTCACCAGTCCGTCACCCTCGCCAATCTTCAACCCCGCTGCCTCAGGCCCGAGAAACAGCTGGCGTTGCGCGCCATCTTCATTTTCCAGGGTCACCAGGTTGCTTACCTGCACACCGCGCGCTGGGTCGTAATCACGCAGCAGCAACTGCTGGTAGATCACCAGCGCCTGGCGGATCTCGGCACTGCGGCGGGCCTGGCCGGTGGCCAGGTACGAGGCCTCCAGGCCCAGCGTGTCATACTTGTTCTCGGCAATGTTCTCTTCGGCGGTGGCGGCCTCGTAGGCGGTTTGCGCCGCGCGGGTCAGCACGTCCAGGTCATGCGCGAGGGTGGCGACAATCAGCGCCAGCAGGTGGGGCTTGTCCATGGTCAGTAACAGAACTCCAGCACGTTGGCCTGGCTTTTTTCGGTGGGCGCGGTACGGTTTTGCTGCAGCCAGAACTGGCACTTGGGGCTGTTGAGGTTGCGCGGGTTGCCTTGGGCGGCATCGGCGGCCTGTTGCAGCGCCTGTTTGTGCAGGATGTCCTTGTAGCGTTCGAACATCTCGGCCTGGGCATCCTGGGCATCCTGGGCAGTGGCCGGTGCAGGCGTTGCAACGGGGCGGTCTGCATGCGGGGCTACCACCTGGGCCAGAGGTTGCACCTGCTGTGGCCACAACTGCTGGGCCAGCCACAGGCTCGCGGCAATGGCCATGGCGCCCAGCCACAGGCCCAAGGCAACGCACATGATCAACGGCAACGGCTTGAGGGTGATCTTCAATTCACGGTGGCGCGGCATGGCAGCCTCCTGGCAGCGTGGTAGGGGGGCATTGTCGCATGCGCTTGGGCATTTTTCTGCGCAGGTGCTTTTGTCTGCGCCAATTTATGCGCAGAATTCGCTGTTTTTGCACCCGCACGGGAGGGGCGCATGAAAGCCACCTGGGACATCTTCTGCAGCGTCGTCGACAACTACGGCGATATTGGCGTGACCTGGCGCCTGGCCCGGCAGTTGGTGGCCGAGCACGGCCTGGCGGTGCGCCTGTGGGTGGATGACCTCAACGCTTTCACGCCCATGTGCCCTGGCGCCGATGCCACGGCGGCCCAACAGTGGCAACACGGCGTGGATGTGCGCCACTGGCCGGCAGCGTGGTTGCCGGTGGCGCCGGCCGATGTGGTGATCGGCGCGTTCGCCTGCCAGTTGCCCGCGGCGTATGTCGAAGCCATGCGCGCCCTTCCGCAGCCGCCGCTCTGGCTCAACCTCGAGTACCTGAGTGCCGAGGACTGGGTGGAGGGTTGCCATGGTTTGCCTTCGCCGCAGCCCAACGGTTTACGCAAGGTATTTTTCTTCCCGGGCTTTACCGACAAAACGGGTGGTTTGCTGCGCGAGGGTTCGCTGCTGGCCCGGCGTGACGCGTTCCAGCAGTCGGCGGAGGCGCGCCGTGCCTTTTTGCAGGGGCTTGGTGTAGACCTTGTGCCGGATGCGCTGCTGATCTCGCTGTTTGCCTATGAAAACCCGCAGCTGGGCAACTGGCTTGATGCCCTGGCTACAGCTGACCAGGCCTGCCACCTGTTGGTCCCGCAAGGGCGCATCGTCGCGGGGCTCAGCCAGTGGTTGGGCGAGGGGCCGCTGCACGTGGGTGATGTGCGCACCCGTGGGGCGCTGACCGTTCAGGTGCTGCCTTTCGTCAGCCAGGACGACTTCGACCGGCTGTTATGGAGCTGCGATTTCAATGCCGTGCGTGGCGAAGACTCGTTCGTGCGTGCGCAGTGGGCGGGGCAGCCGATGCTGTGGCACATCTATGTGCAGGACGAGAATGCCCATTGGGAAAAACTCGAAGCGTTCCTCGCGCATTATCGCTGCGGCCTGTCAGACGATGCCGATGCAGCCCTACTGGGCCTGTGGCGTGCCTGGAACATGAATATCGACATGGGCCAGGCCTGGCGGGCGGCCCGCCAGCATTGGCCGGAACTGCAGCAGCATGCCCGCCTTTGGGGGGCGCGACAGGCCGCTCAGCCGGACCTTGCCGAAGCGCTAGTACACTTTTACCGAAATTCGCTATGATACGCGGCCTCGATTTTTATAAATCCATCCAGATTCGGATACTTCGTAATGAAAACTGGTAAAGAACTGAAACCCGGTACCGTACTGCGGATCGACAACGACCCGTGGCTGGTTCAAAAAGCTGAGTTCACCAAGTCGGGCCGTAACAGCGCGATCATGAAGACCAAGCTGAAGAACCTGCTGACCGGCTACAAGACCGAAACCGTATACGGTGCGGACGACAAGCTGGACGACGTGATCCTGGATCGCAAAGAAGCGACCCTGTCGTTCATCAATGGTGACGAGTACACCTTCATGGACACCACCGACTACACCATGTACGAGCTGAACGCCGAGGACATCGAAGCCGTTCTGCCGTACATCGAAGAAGGCATGGAAGACGTCTGCGAAGCCGTGTTCTTCGAAGGCCGTCTGGTGTCGGTTGAGCTGCCGACCACCATCAGCCGTAAAGTTGTCTACACCGAGAACGCTGCTCGCGGTGACACCTCCGGCAAAGTCATGAAGCCTGCCAAGCTGGCGAACGGTACCGAGATCTCGGTTGCCGACTTCATCCAGATCGACGAGTGGATCGACATCGACACTCGCGACAACAGCTTCAAAGGCCGTTCCAAGAAGTAATGCTTCTTGCGAGACGCAAAAAACCCGGCGCAAGCCGGGTTTTTTTATGCCTGTGTTTTCCCAATCCTCAGCGCGTGCTTGTGCTCCCACAGGGGATCGCGCCAGCCTTTGCGCCTTAGACGGTTACGTGCAGGCGCACATCCACATTACCGCGGGTGGCATTGGAGTACGGGCAAACCTGATGCGCCTTTTCCACCAGCCCTTCGGCATCGGCCTGTGCCAGGCCCGGCAGGTTGATGAGCAGGTCGATGTCCAGGCCGAAACCGCCCGGGATCTGGCCGATGCCCACCTTGGCGGTGATCGAGGCATCTGCCGGCAGGGCTTTCTTCTCTTGCCCGGCCACGAACTTCAAGGCGCCGATGAAGCAGGCCGAGTAACCGGCGGCGAACATCTGCTCGGGGTTGGTGCCGTCACCGCCCGCGCCGCCCAGCTCTTTGGGGGTGCTGAGCTTGACTTCCAGCTTGCCGTCGCTGGAGCGGGATTTGCCGTCGCGCCCACCGGTGGAGGTTGCTTCTGCGATGTACAGCGGAGTGACCTTTTGCATCTTGAGCCTCGCTAATGTGCTGTGCGCTCCCGTTTGCAGGAGGGCGGGGGTTGGTGTGGGATTTAAATTAGCGCGCAATTAGTTAGTGCGCAAGATAAATCATCGCCGTTCATCGGAACGGCCATTTCACAGCATAGCGCTCAGAGGTTTTTCTGCAGGTTTTCGCGCAGGTTCAGCAGGTCGGCTTGCAGTTTCTGCAACTGCTCAAGGCTCCGCCCGCTGGCCTTGAGAATGCATTGCGGCACCTGTTTGGCCTGCTGTTGCAGGGCGCGGCCTTTGTCGGTCAGCTGTACCATCACTACCCGTTCATCTTCGCGGCTGCGGTTGCGCTGCAACAGGCCTTCGCTTTCCAGGCGCTTGAGCAGCGGGGTCAGCGAGCCTGGGTCGGTCAGCAGGTGCTGGCTGATTTCGCCCACGGTCAGGCCGTCACGCTCCCAGAGCACGAGCATGGCAAGGTATTGCGGGTAGGTCAGGCCCAGCGCCTGCAGCAGCGGCTTGTAGACCTTGGTCATCAGCAACGAGGTGGAGTGCAGGGCGAAACAGACCTGGTTGTCCAGCAGCAGCTCGTCACAGGAGGCTTGGGTGTCGGCGTTCATGCAGGTCCTTGAAAGTCATCAATGGAAAATTCTGGCACGCTGATCATCAGTGCGCGAATTAATCGCGCAGTTCACTGCGCAAGGCCAGGTCCCAGGGTGGAATCGGGCTGAAGCGGCTCTTGAGGAATTCGAGCAGCAAACGGCTGCGAGAGTTCGTTTCATGTGCCAGGCGTAGCGCGTAAATGCCGCTGGTCTCGGCTTCAGGCATGCCGCCGTCGCAAAACAACGGGATCAGCTCGCCGCGCAGCAGGTATTCACTGATCAGCCAGGTGGGCAGGTGGGCTATCCCCAGGCCGGCGAGGGCGCCGAACAGCAGGGTTTCGGCATTGTTGGCGGCCATGCGCATGCGCGCGGGGCGGTACAGGCGGGTTTGCCCGGCCACACTGAAGCGCCAGGCGAACGGCGGCGCCAGGCCATCCCAGTCCAGCCCGTCATGCCCGGGCAGTTCGCTGGGGCAGGTGGGGATGCCGCGGCTGGCCAGGTAGGCGGGGCTGGCGCAGGCAATGCGCACCATGTAGGCGAGCGGCGTGGCGACCAGACGGGTGTCGGCCAAGGGGCCGGCGCGCAGCACCAGGTCGACCTCGCCCAGGTGGCTGCCCTGCAGGTCGACGAAGCTGTCGATCAACCGCAGTTGCACGTCCAGGCCCGGGTAGGCCACCAGGAAGTCGGCAATGGCCGGGGCCAGGTGGCGGCGGCCAAACGCGGCAGGGGCGTCGATGCGGATCAGGCCTTCCGGGGCATTGCTCAGTGACACCGCTTCAGCCCGGGCCAGGCGCAACTCCTCGATGATGCGCCTGGCCCGCTCGGCAAAGGCGTTGCCTGCAGGCGTGGCCCGCACCGCGTGGGTGCTGCGGGTGAACAGGCGGCTGCCGACGGCGCTTTCCAGGTTGTCGATGCGCCGTGCTACCGCAGACGGGGTCAGCGGGTGGCGACGGGCGGCGGCAGAAAAGCTGCCGGTTTCCAGCACATCGAGGAACAGGCTCAATTGGTCGGTCAGGGTATCGGGGTTCATGGCTGCCTTGCTTTTGCGAAAAACGCACAGCCATTGTGCGCTGCTGTGCGTTTCCCCGCCAGCGCACACTCGTTAGCATGCTCGCATTATTGGTACAGGCGGACGAGGCCCTGATGATCGAGTGGTTGTTGTATATCGTGCTGGGCGCTGCCCTGGGCACCATGGGGGGCTTGTTCGGCATTGGTGGCGGGCTGATTGCGATTCCGGCATTGGGCGTGCTGTTTGGCCTGGACCAGCAGTTGGCGCAGGGGACCGCGTTGGTGATGGTGGTGCCCAATGTGCTGCTGGCGCTGTGGCGGTATCACCAGCGCAACCGCATCGCGTTGCGCCATGCGTTGCCGCTGTCGGCGTGCAGCTTCTTGTTTGCCTGGCTGGGGTCGATCTGGGCGGTGGGGCTTGATGCGCATTCCATGCGCCTGGGTTTTGTCGGCTTCCTGGTAGCGTTGGCGGTGTGGAACGTGGTGCGGATGTTCATGAAGGTGTCGCCGCCGAGTGCTGAGCTGCGTCATGCCTGGCCGTGGCTGGGTGTGCTGGGCAGCTTTGCCGGCACCATGGGCGGCTTGTTCGGGGTGGGTGGGGCCGTGGTGGCCACGCCGATCCTGACCAGTGTGTTCGGCGCTACTCAGGTGGTGGCGCAGGGGCTGTCACTGGCGCTGGCGGCGCCGAGTACCTTGGTCACGCTGGTGACCTATGGCGTGCACCATAGTGTTGACTGGGGGGTGGGGATTCCCTTGGCGGTGGGGGGCTTGCTCAGCATCAGCTGGGGCGTGAAGCTGGCCCACGCGTTGCCGGAGAAGGTATTGCGGGCGATGTTCTGTGTGTTCCTGGTGGTCTGTGCGGTGATGCTGGGGTTTGAGCTTTGAGAGGTTGGGGCCGTTTTTCGGCCCCCGATCACTTGAAACCCTCAACGATGTAGTCGGCCATGCAGTCGGTGATTGGCGAGGGGGTCTGCGTACTGCGCACCAGCATTACATTGGCCATGGGCAACTGTGGCAGCCCTTCGCTCTCACCCAGAATGCGGATGTTGCCCCCGATCAGGCTCTGCAGCTGCGCGGTCACTGCCAGCCCGGCGGTGACGATGGCAAAGATCGCCGCCAGGCTTGGGCTGGTGTAGGCAATACGGTAATCGATGCCCTGTGCCTCCAGCGCATTGCAGGTCCAGGCGCGACAGAAGCAGTCGGTGTTGAACAGCGCCACCGGCATCGGCCGCTGTTCGTGCGGGCAAAAGCCTTCTGCCGCGGCCCACACCAGGCGTTCCTGGCGTAGCAACTGGCCAATCTCGTTGCCGGGCTCGCGGGTGACGATGGTCAGGTCCAGGTCCTGGCGCAGCATCAACTGCTTGGACGAATCGCAATGCACTTCCACCTGCACCAGCGGGTAGGCTTGGGCAAAGCTCGACAAGATGGTCGGCAGGAAGCGCATGGCGTAGTCGTCTGGTGTGCCGATGCGCACCAGCCCAACCATGTGTGGCATGCGCAGGGTGTTGAACACCTCGCCATGCAACTTGAGAATGCGTCGGGCATACCCCAGCAGTACCTGGCCTTCGGCGGTCAGCCGCACCTGACGGCCATCACGTTCGAATAGCTGGCGCTGCAGAATGTCTTCTTCCAGGCGTTTCATCTGCATGCTGACCGCTGACTGGGTGCGGTTGACCACTTCGCCTGCGCGGGTAAAGCCGCCTTGCTCGGCAATGGCGACGAAGGTGCGCAGGACATCCGCGTCGAGGCTCTGGTACTGGGACATTGCATCAATCTCCGAGATGCATTGCATCAGAAACATTCGTTGGATTGATCTTATGCCTGGCGTGAGACTGAGGCCATCAACACGGAGGGCTTCACGATGAAAGGTCATGTCAGCAGCATCCAGCAACCTGCCTTTTCCCTGAGCTACCTGTGGCATGCGGCCTTGCAGCGTCCGGCGCGCTGGCTGGAGTTGTACCGTCAGCGTCAGGAACTGGCCAGCCTCAGTGATGCAACCTTGCGCGACTTGGGGTTGAGTCGGGCGGATATCCAGCAAGAGGCCGAGCGGCATTTCTGGGATGATCCTTTGAGGAAGTGATGCCATGCGTGGCAGTCGCTTTTGCTCCAGCTCCAGCTCCAGCTCCAGCTTTTGCTTTTGCTTTTGCTTTTGCTTTTGCTCTTGCTCTTGCTCTTGCTCTTGCTCTTGCTCTTGCTC